>NZ_JBQTHF010000007.1:0-155158 GCF_052390155.1 Actinokineospora sp.
GCGTGCCCCCTGGGCGTGGGGCCGGCCCTGGTCCCCTCCCCCCCCCCCGGGCGGGGGGGGCCGGGCGGGTGCCGGCCCCGCCCCCCCCCCCCACGGGCTCGCCGTGTTTCCCAGGTCACACTGTCGATGGCGAAAGTTGCGATCTGCAAACTGGCCGATACTGTGTCGGCTGTCACGCAGGTCCAGGTCCATCGACCCACCGTCGCAGGCACTCCGCCTCGCCGGTTCCGACCCGGGCGGTACGGTGGGCGCCGAAGACACGCGACGTCGTTTCGTGTCTTGTCCTGAAACTGACCGCTCTCGTAACACCAAGGCTGCATGCTGCGATGACCACATTGGGGGACGGACTGGACGCGTCAGTAGGCGCTGCCGTCGAGGGTGACCCTCGGGCAATCGAGCGTGTGCTCGCGTCCGTGCGTCCGCTGATTGTGCGTTATTGCCGTGCCCGTGTCGGAAGGCAGGAACGTTCGTACGCCTCGGCGGACGACGTAGCCCAGGAGGTGTGTCTCGCGGTGTTGACGGCGTTGCCCGGCTACCGCGACCAAGGTCGGCCGTTTCTGGCTTTCGTGTACGGCATCGCCGCGCACAAGGTGGCCGACGCCCACCGGGCCTCCGCCCGTAACCGATCCGAGCCCGTCGCCGACGTACCTGACGGACCGGAGATCGAAGCCGGTCCCGAGCAGCGGGCGATCCAGGGGGAACTCAGCAGGCGGATGAGCGATCTTCTGCGGGTTCTGCCCGACAAGCAGCGTGAGATCGTGGTGCTGCGGGTGGTGGTGGGGCTGTCCGCGGAGGAGACAGCGGAGGCTGTCGGTTCGACCCCGGGCGCCGTCCGGGTGGCCCAACACCGGGCGCTGGCCCGGTTGCGCAAGACTTTGTCCGCGGAGGAGGTGGTCTGAAGTGCCTGACCAGGGCGATCGTGACGAATTTGGCTACGGTGAGACCACGTCCAACGAGGCAGGCTCCAACGGCGCCGCGGCCAACGGCGACCACGCGACCGTGATCCCGGTCGCCTTCGGCTCGGGCCTGCGGCTCGACGACGAGTTCGACCTGGACCACTTCGTCGGGGCAGGCGAAGCAGAGGACCCCATCGACTTCTCCCGCGTGCACGCCGACGACATGTTCCTCGACGCGCTCGGTGCCGCCGTCCGCGCCGACACTCTCGACGGCAGCTTCCACGGCGACCTGGCCGACCACCACCTGGTCGACGACGAGCTGGCCGCGCTGCTGTCCTCCTGGCGCGACGAGGTCGACGCCGAGCCGATCGGCGACATCGTCGACACCAAGCTCGCCATCGCCACGGTGTTCGCCGCCCGCGCCCGCAAGCGCAGGCGCCCCCGGCTGCTGGTGCCCTTCGCCGCCGCCGCGGCGGTCCTGGCCATCGCCTTCACCGGCGCCAGCCTGGCCGCGCAGGACGCCGTGCCGGGCGACCCGCTGTGGGGCCTGACCAAGGTTCTCTACGCCGACCACGCCCGGTCCGTCGAGGCCGCCGCGAACGTCCGCCAGGATCTGAGCATCGCGCAGACCGCGCTCGCCGAGGGCAAGCTCGCCGAGGCCAAGTCCAAGCTCGAAGAGGCCCAGAAGGATCTGTCCGTCGTGGCGACCGAGGACGGCAAGGCCGACCTCACCGCCCAGCACGCCGACCTGATGGCGAAGCTGCCGGGCAGCCCGGCGGACGGCGTCATCCCGCCGCCGTCGGCCAACCCGTCCACCGCGGACACGGAACCATCGACCACCGCGCCGACGACCACGCCGACGGGCACCTCGTCGCCGAGTTCGCCGCCCGCGACCACGACCACGCCGAGTACGCCGCCGTCGACCACCACCGAGGTGCAGACCACCACGCCGACGGCGCCGCTCACCGAAGGGCCGCGCGTCGAGCCGGACGTGAGCCCGACCGGACCCGCATCGCCCGGGGAGCCGCCCGGAAGTCCGTGACCCCTGAACGACGAAGGGCCCGCCGAGCGGCGGGCCCTTCGCTGTTGTCCGAGGTCAGTGGGCGTTCTCGCTGGCGGTGACGCCGTCGGCGTAGCCCCGGCAGTACTCCCAGCTCACGTAGGAAACCGGGTCCGGGTCGAAGGCGGGCTCGTGCGGGCGCATCCGGCCGTCGTGCAGCAGTTGCTCCAGGCTCGCCGCGAGCAGCGCCCAGTCGTGGTAGTGCGGCTCCTCGCACTCCGCGCAGTCCACCACGATGCCGCGCACCCCGCGCGGCTCCAGCAGCGCCTGGTAGACGGCCAGGTCGGCCAGGTCGCCCAGCAGCTCGGCGCGTTCGTCCGCGCTCATCGGCGGCACCTCGTCCTCGTCCGGCTCGACCAACCGCGCCGGGTCGTCCGGGTCGCCCGCGAACGGGTCGGGCGGCAGGGCGCTCGTGGGGGACTTGTCATCCCACGGACCGCCCGCGAAGGGGCTCGGGGGAACTGCGTCATGCGGCACGACCACGCACGGTACCGGGCGAGTCCTGACGTGTCCCCGGATACCATGGTGGAACCGCGCCGCGTGCGGAAACTCGCGGACTCGGGCGCGGTGGCAGGGCAATGCCGAACCGCGGCCCGGCCACCTGGTCCGCCAGCCATGCAGGAAGGTCCGCCACCCACCATGACCAGCGAGCTCAACGCTGACGGAGTCCCGCACAAGTTCGCCACCCTCGGCCTCACCTTCGACGACGTCCTGCTCCAGCCCGCCCAGTCGGATGTGATCCCGAGCACGGTGGACACCGGGACCAGGATCTCGCGCAACGTCACGCTGCGGATCCCGCTCGCGTCGGCCGCCATGGACACCGTCACCGAGGCCCGCATGGCGATCGCGATGGCCCGGCAGGGCGGCATCGGCATCCTGCAGCGCAACCTGTCCATCGAGGAGCAGGCGCGGCAGGCGGAGACGGTCAAGCGGTCCGAGGCGGGTATGGTCACCGACCCGGTCACGTGCTCGCCCGGCGACACGCTCGCCGAGGTCGACTCGATGTGCGCGCGCTATCGCATCTCCGGTCTGCCGGTGACCGACGCCGAGGGCACCCTCGTCGGCATCATCACCAACCGGGACATGCGCTTCGAGGTCGACCACACCCGGCTGGTCAGCGAGGTCATGACCAAGGGTCCGCTGGTCACCGCCCAGGTCGGGGTGTCCGCCGAGGCCGCGCTCGGGCTGCTGCGCAGGCACAAGGTCGAGAAGCTGCCGATCATCGACGGCGAGGGCAAGCTGCGCGGCCTGATCACGGTCAAGGACTTCGTCAAGACCGAGCAGTACCCCAGCGCCACCAAGGACCCGGACGGCAGGCTCATCTGCGGGGCAGCGGTCGGCGTCGGCGAGGACGGCTACAAGCGCGCGATGACCCTGTTCGACGCGGGTGTCGACGTGCTCATGGTCGACACCGCGCACGGCCACGCGCGGGCCGTGCTCGACATCGTGTCCAGGCTGAAGAAGGAACTCGGCGACGCGGTCGACGTCGTCGGCGGCAACGTGGCCACCCGCGCGGGCGCGCAGGCCATGGTCGACGCGGGCGCCGACGGCGTGAAGGTCGGCGTCGGCCCCGGCTCCATCTGCACCACCCGCGTGGTCGCGGGCGTCGGCGTGCCGCAGATCACCGCCATCTACGAGGCGTCGCTGGCCGCCGCCCCGGCGAAGATCCCGGTGATCGGCGACGGCGGCATCCAGTACTCCGGCGACATCGCCAAGGCCATCGCCGCGGGCGCGAGCGCGGTCATGCTGGGCAGCCTGCTCGCGGGCACCGCCGAGGCCCCCGGCGAGCTGATTCTGGTCAACGGCAAGCAGTTCAAGAGCTACCGCGGCATGGGCTCACTGGGCGCGATGCGCTCCCGCGGCGAGGCGAAGTCCTACAGCAAGGACCGCTACGCCCAGGACGACGTGTTGTCCGACGACAAACTGGTACCCGAGGGCATCGAGGGCCGGGTGCCCTTCCGCGGCCCGCTGTCGCAGGTCGTCTACCAACTCATCGGCGGCCTGCGCGCGGGAATGGGCTTCACCGGGGCCGCTACGATCGCCGAGCTTCAGCAGGCGCAGTTGATCAGGATCACCGCGGCGGGCCTGAAGGAGAGCCACCCGCACGACATCACGATGACCGTGGAAGCGCCGAACTACACCACCCGCTGAGCTTGACCGAAGGGACCACCCCAGTGCGCGATCTCGTCGACATCGGCATGGGCCGGACCGCCCGGCGCGCCTTCGGACTCGACGAGGTCGAGATCGTGCCGTCGCGGCGTACCCGGTCGTCCAAGGACGTGTCCACGACCTGGCAGATCGACGCCTACCGGTTCGACATCCCGCTGATCACGCACCCGACCGACGCGATCGTCTCGCCGGGCACCGCCGTGGCGGTGGGCGAGCTGGGCGGGCTCGGCGTGCTCAACGCCGAGGGCCTGTGGGCGCGGCACCCGAACGTCGACGAGGCGCTGTTCCGGCTGGTCACGGCCGCCGAGGAGGGTGAGGACCCGGCGACGCTGGTGCGCATCCTGCAGGAGTTGCACGCCGCGCCCATCCGGGTGGACCTGCTCTCCGAGGCGATCAAGCAGGTCCGCGAGTCCGGCGTGACGGTGGCCGCCCGGGTCAGCCCGCAGCACGCCGCCGAGCTGACTCCTGACCTGCTCGCCGCGGGCGTGGAGATCCTGGTCGTGCAGGGCACCATCGTCTCCGCCGAGCATGTCGCGCGGGAGTCGACCGACGAGCCGCTGAACCTGAAGAGCTTCATCGCCGACCTCGACGTGCCGGTCATCGCGGGCGGCGTGCACGACTACCGCACCGCGATGCACCTCATGCGCACGGGTGCCGCGGGCGTCATCGTCGGCTACGGCCACTGCGTGGGGGTCACCACCACCGACAGCTCGCTCGGCATCGGGGTGCCGATGGCCACCGCCATCGTCGACGCCGCCGCGGCCCGCCGCGACTACCTCGACGAGACCGGCGGCCGATACGTGCACGTCATCGCCGACGGCGACGTCCTGGCCAGCGGCGACATCGCCAAGTCCATCGCCTGCGGCGCCGACGCGGTGATGCTCGGCGCGCCGCTCGCGGTCGCGAGCGAGGCACCCGGTCAGGGCCTGTACTGGACCTCGGCGGCGGCGCACCCGTCGCTGCCGCGCAGCCGGGTGGTGTCGATCGGCGAAGACCTGGAGGTCGACCTCAAGACGCTGCTGTTCGGCCCGTCCGCGGACGCCGACGGCCTGGTCAACCTGTTCGGCGCGCTGCGCAGGGCGATGGCCAAGACCGGCTACTCCGACCTCAAGGAGTTCCAGAAGGTCGGCCTCACGGTCCGCTCGTGAGGCAGATTCTCGCCGCGGTTTCGCGCATCGCCGTGGCGGTGCCCCTCGACAGCGACGACACCAAGTCGGCCTGGGACGGCGCGTTCGACGTCGACCAGGACGACCGGCCGCAGCAGGCGCCGGTCGCGATGACCAGGGCGGCAGTGGTCGACGCGGTGACGGGTGAGCTGCTCGGGACGGTGAGCTGGCACCAGGTCGGCTGGGGTCGCACGCGGGCCTGCGCGGCGTGGAACGTCGGCATCGGCCTGCTGCCCACCGCGCGCGGCCGCGGTGCGGGGGCGGCGGCGCTGCGGCTGGTCGCCGCGCACCTGTTCGGCACCACGGACCTCGACCGGGTCGAGGCGGCCACGGACGTCGACAACGCGGCCGCGCGCCAGGCGCTGGAGTCGGCGGGCTTCCGCCGGGAGGGCGTGGTGCGGGGCGCGCAGCTCCGCGGCGGCGTCCGGCGCGACCTGGTGCTCTACGGCGTGCTCCGATCCGACTGACCGGTGCTCGCCTGACTCCGGTGTGTTACCGGCGGTTACAGAAGAATCCCGATCGTCCTCTAGCCCGGCCTGTTGCCCAGCCTTTAGCCTCTGCTCATGGCTACGCAACTCGTCGGTAACAACGCGGATTTCGATGTCGTCGTGGTGGGCTCCGGGTTCGGCGGCAGCGTGGCCGCGCTGCGCCTCACCGAGAAGGGCTACCGCGTGGCCGTGGTCGAGGCGGGCCGCCGCTTCGCCGACGACGAGTTCGCGAAGACCTCGTGGGACGTGCGCAAATACCTGTGGGCGCCGCAGTTGGGCTGCTACGGCATCCAGCGCATCCACCTGCTCAAGGATGTCGTCGTGCTGGCCGGGGCGGGCGTCGGCGGTGGGTCGCTGGTGTACGCGAACACGCTCTACCGGCCGCTCAAGCCGTTCTACGGCGACAAGCAGTGGTCGCACATCACCGACTGGGAGGCCGAACTTGCCCCCCACTACGACCAGGCGTCGCGGATGCTCGGCGTGGTCACCAACCCGACGGTGACGCCGTCGGACGAGGTGATGCAGAAGGTGGCCGCCGACATGGGCGTGGCCGACAGCTACCACCCGACGCCCGTCGGGGTGTACTTCGGCGAACCCGGCGCGCAGGCCGCCGACCCGTACTTCGGCGGCGCGGGCCCGACCCGCACCGGCTGCACCGAGTGCGGCTCGTGCATGACCGGCTGCCGCGTCGGCGCGAAGAACACGCTGGTCAAGAACTATCTCTACCTCGCCGAGCAGCGCGGCGCGCAGGTCGTCCCGCTGACCACGGTCACCGCCGTCCGCCCGCGCGGCGGTGTTGATTCCGACAGTGGCTTCTTTGAGATCGACCTGCGCAAGACCGGCACCATGTCGAAGCTCTTCCGCACCACGATCACCGCCGGTCAGGTGGTGCTCGCCGCGGGCACCTGGGGCACCCAGAACCTGCTGCACGAGATGCGCGACACGGGCGCGCTGCCCAAGCTGTCCGCCCGGCTCGGCGAGCTGACCAGGACGAACTCCGAGTCGATCATCGGTGCGGGCAGGCCGAAGGTCGACCCGGCGCACGACTACAGCCGCGGTGTGGCCATCACCTCCTCGATCCACCCGAACGAGTCCACGCACATCGAGCCGGTCCGCTACGGCAAGGGCAGCAACGCGATGAGCCTGATGCAGTCCATCGCCACCGACGGCGCCTCCGCCGTGCCGCGGTGGAAGCAGGCCGCACGGTTCATGCTTCGGCATCCGGTGCGGACGATGCAGTTGCTGCAGGGCTACCGGTGGAGCGAGCGGACCGTGATCCTGCTGGTGATGCAGAGCCTGGACAACTCGATCACCACCTACACCAAGCCCGGCCTGTTCGGCCGACGCCGCTACACCTCCAAGCAGGGCCACGGTGAGCCGAACCCGAGCTACATCGTCGCAGGCCAGGAGGCCAACGAGTTGACCGCCAAGCACATCGGCGGCATCGCGGGCGGCACCTGGGGCGAGATCTTCGACATCCCGCTGACCGCCCACTTCATCGGCGGCGCGGCGATCGGCTCGGACGCCGCCAACGGCGTCATCGACCCCTACCACCGCGTCTACAACTACCCAGGCATCTCCATCGTCGACGGCGCCGCGATCACCGCCAACCTCGGCGTCAACCCCTCGCTGACGATCACCGCCCAGGCCGAGCGTGCCTTCTCCTTCTGGCCCAACAAGGGCGACGCCGACCCCCGCCCAGCCCAGGAGTCGGGCTACCAGCGCATCGCCGCCGTGCCGCCCGCGAGCCCCGCCGTCCCCGCCGACGCCCCCGGCGCCCTGCGGCTGCCGATCACGTCATAGCTGAGAAGGTCGTTTGCGCGATATAGCGCGATCGCGGCTCGCGGTGACCATGGCGCCTCGCAGCGCCTCCGCGAACCCGATTGATCGCTGACCGGACAGGCTGAAGTGGGTGTGGTCGGGCAGGTAGACGACCACCCGGCCGTCTTCAGCCTCGACCGAGCACACGGCCAAGTCGTCGTCGTCGAAGCTGCATCGCACCAGCCATTCGCGTTGGAGTATCGGCATGGGGACCGACGCCGACCAGATCCTCACCTACGAGTGCGAGTTCATCCCCGGCCTGTTGCAGACCGAGGACTACACGTCGGCGGTCCGCCGCGCTTTCTGGCCGGAGGCCACCGACGAGGACGCGCAGCAGCATGCCTGGTTGCGCCGCGATCGGCAGGAACACCTGATCGGCAACGCGGCGCCACACCTCCACGCGGTGATCAATGAGGCCGTGCTGCACCGGGTGGTCGGCTCGCCGGAGGTGATGCGCGCACAACTGGAGCACCTGGCCGACCGGGCCAACCTCGACCACGTGCATGTCCAGGTGCTGCCGTTCTCGGCGGGCGCGCACCCCGGGATGAACGGCGCGTTCTCCATCCTGCAGTTCGAGGTCGAAGCGCTGTCCACGGTGTATGTCGAGATCGAGCCGGGCGGGCTGTATCCCGAGCGGGCCATCGACCTGGCCAGGTATAGGCTGATATTCGGCCGCCTGGCCGATGTCTCGCTGGACGAACGCAAGTCCGCCGCGCTGATCGGGAGGCTGGCCAGGCAACTGTAGGCCCACCGAAAGGGTGCGGGATGACCACCGGACACGACTTCTCCCGCGCCACCTGGCGCAAGTCCAGCCGCAGCAGCGGGAACGGCGGCAACTGTGTCGAGATCGCCGTGCTCCCGTCGGTGACCGGCGTGCGCGATTCCAAGAACGCCACCGGCCCCGCGCTGCGCTTCCCGACAACGTCGGTGCGCGCGCTGCTCACCCGCGTCCAGTAGGCGTCCTAGGTTCGCTCAGGTCTCGACCAGCGTGACGGCCAGGTCGGACAGCTCGGCGTTGACTTCGGCCGCGTCGAAGGCGGCGGGGTCGAAGTCGTCGGCCGAGGCGAGGCTGAGCCACTCCAGGCGTTCGTCGTGCTCTTCGTGGTCAGGATCGGCGAGGATCTCGACAAGGATCTGGTATCCCCAGACGCCGCCGCAGTCCTCGGGCGGGCAGGCGCGGCGACCGGTGAGGCACCGCGGGTAGGCGGTATCCGAGGCCGCGGCGCCGACGTGCTCCACCAGGATGTCGTGTTCCCAATCGTCGCCGAAGTCATAGGTGTAGCGAAGGTGGCTCCCGACGCGAGGGGCGCTTGAACGCAGCGACTTCGATGCGGCGCTGCGATGCCCGAGTTCCTGGTCCTCGACACCAAACTCGCCTTGCGGGGTGTCGAACACCCACATGTGGTAGCTCTCCCAGCCGAAGGCTCGCTGGATGATGTGGTGCACCTGTTCCAGCGTGCTGTTCGACGCCACCTCCAGACGTCGCCAGATCGGGGGCCGCACCCCGCGCAAGGTGACCTTGATTGTGTGGACTCTCGCCGCTGACGCCGTCCCCTGACCCCGCCGGGCATCGCCCACGCTTGACATGCGGTCATCCTGCCACTCGCTTGGCGACCATCGCCGCACTAGGTCATGGCGTGGCAGCCGCATTGTGGGGCGGCGCGCTGGAGGCGTGCGGTTGGGCCGGGTGTCCCGTTCGCGGCGGTCTCGACGTCGGCGAGCATGCGTTCGCGTTGGGCCTTGGTGATCAGCCTGCCCTTGGTCACCACAGCGTGGACGTGCCGGCTGTTGCGGATGTCGGCCAGCGGGTTCGCGTCCAGGACCACCAGGTCGGCGACCTTGCCCGGGGTGACCGTGCCCATGGAGCGCCCGAAGCCGAGGTAATCCGCGGCGCCCTTGGTCATGGTCTGGATCGCTTCGAGCGGCGTCAGCCCGGCGTCGACCAGCAGGGACAGTTCGTCGTGGCTGCCGAAGCCGGGGAAGCAGTACGGGTTGAGGCAATCGGTGCCGCCGATGATGCCGACGCCCGCCCGGTGCATGGCGCCGAGCAGCCGCAGCCGCGCCTGGAAGAACTCGCGCTGTTGCACGATCGCCTCCGGGGTGGACGGCGCGGCGCGTCGGACCACCTCGGTCCAGAACGCCCTGATATCCGCGGGCATGTACGTCAGCCGCGGGTCGTTGGCGTAGGTCTCCGCCGGGGAGGACATGACCCGGTTGACCGTCAGGGTCGGTGATTGCCAGCTCCCGTTACGCCGCAGGCGGGCGAAGAACGCCGCCGCCCGCACCGGGTCGAAGCTCGCGACCGCCTGCCGGTCCAGTTCGCGGCTCAGGTCGAAGAAGGTCCGTGGAGCGGCCGGGTCGAACGGTGTGTCCGCCAGGATGCGGCGGAACTCGGCCTCGCGGCTGGAGGTCGAGATGGGCACGTCGAAGAAGTGCTCGAAGCTGCGCTGGCCGAGCGCGCTGGCCTCGGCGATCGAGTACCGATACGCGACGTGCCCGGCGAAGGGCATGCCCAGCCGCCTGGACTCGGCCGCGATGGCCGCGACGGACTCCCGACTCAGATAGGAGTAGACCTTGATGAAGTCGGCCTTGTCCGCTTTGGCCGCGCGCACCGCCGCGCGGGCTTCGGCAGGCGTGCTGACCTTGATCACCGGCGGACCGAGCAGCGTGACCGGCCCGTCGATGATCCCGCTGCCCATCACGATCCGCGGACCGAGCACCTGGCCGCTGTCGATCCGCTCCCGGACGGCCTGCACCTCGGGGTAGCCCCACATCTCCCGGATGCCGGTGACCCCGTTGACCAGGTAGAGCGGAACGAAGATCTCCTCGTACACCGTCCCGTGGGTGTGCATGTCCCAGAGGCCGGGGATCACGAACTTGCCGCGGACGTCCACGATCCGCACGCCATGGGGCAGCCGGGCCTGGTCGTGGTCGCCGACCCAGACGATCAGGTCGCCGACGAGCACCACGGACGTGTCCCGCCGCGGCCGCGCGCCGGTGCCGTCGATCACCGTGGCGTGCGTCAGCACGGTGACGTTCAGCTCCGGCGCGGCCAGCGCGCTCGACGCGAGCACGGTCGGCAGCGCACCGCCCGCGGCGGCCAGGCCGACCCCGCTCACCGACAGCCAGCGCAGGAATTCCCGCCTGCTCGTCCCGCCTCGTGCCGTATCCGACATGCCGTTCCCCCAGGCGATTCGGTGTGATGTCCCAGACCAGGCTCGCCCCGCCGCGGCATTCGGTCAAGTCGTTGTCCACAGGTCGATCGGGTGGCCCGAAGTTTGTCCACAGGTCCGCGGGGACCCCTGTACCGCGGCCGGGACCGATGGCAAGGTGGCCGTCGTGACCAGAGCATTCGCCTCCAGCGCAGACCTGAACCGGAAAGTCGAGACCTTCACCGAACTGGCGGAGGGCGTGTACGCGCTCACCGCCGAGGGCGACCCGAACGTGGGCGCCATCGAGGGGGAGGACTTTCTGGTCTGCTTCGAGGCCAGAGCCACACCGGTCGCCGCCAAGCGGTGGTTGGACCAGGTGCGTGAGCGCACGGGCAAGCCCGTGCGCTACCTCGTGCTGAGCCACTACCACGCGGTTCGGGTGCTCGGCGCGGCCGCGTTCGACGCGCGGGAGATCGTCACCCACGAGGCCACGCGCCTGCTGATCGCCGAGCGCGGCGAAGCGGACTGGGCCAGCGAATTCGGCCGCATGCCAAGGCTTTTCGAGGAGCCGGACAGCATCCCCGGCCTCACCTGGCCGACCATCACCTTCACCGACCGGCTGACCATCCCCCTCGGCGGCGACCGAGGCGATCTTGTCTTGGCGTACTGCGGACGCGGCCACACCGCGGGCGACATCGTGGCCTGGCTGCCCAAGCACAAGATCCTGTTCGGCGGCGACCTGGTCGAGTCGCGGGCCGCGCTCTACACCGGCGACGCCTTCCACGACGACTGGGCGACGTCCACTTTGGACAACGTGGCCGCGTTCGAAGCCGAGACGCTGGTCGGCGGGCGGGGCGCGGTCGCGCGGGGGCGGGCCGAGGTCGACGCGGCGATCGCGCAGAGCAGACACTTCCTCGACGAGCTGCGCCGCCTCGTGCGCGAGGTGCACGCGCGCAAAGGCACGGTCGGAGAGGCGTTCCGCGCCACGCACGCCGCGCTGGAGCCGGAGTACGGCCGCTGGCCGATCTTCGAGCACTGCCTGCCCTTCGACGTGCAGCGCTACTGGGACGAGCTCGACGGACTCGACTGGCCGGTCGTCTGGACGGCCGAGCGGGATCGTCAAGTCTGGGCGGCGTTGCGGGGGGATCAGTGATCGAGCCGGTTCTCGTCGTCGGCGCGGGTCCGGTCGGGATGACGGGCGCGCTGCTGCTGGCCCGGCACGGGGTGCCGAGCGTCGTGCTGGAGACGCTGCCCGGCCGTGTGTCGGTCGGCAGCCGCGCGATCTGCGTCCAGCGCGACGTCCTCGACCTGCTCGAACGGGTCGGCATGGGCCGCGGGGTGGTCGACGCCGGGGTCACCTGGTACTCGGGCCGGATGTTCTACCGGGAGCACGAGGTCTTCGCGATGAGCTTCCCGGAGCCGCCGCCCGGGCAGTTCCCGCCGTTCGTGAACACCCCGCAGAACCTGATCGAGCGCCTGCTTGAGGAGCGGGTTCGGGCCGAGCCGCTCATCGACCTGCGCTACGACCACACCGTCGTCGGGCTCGACCAGGACGACGAGGGTGTCACCTTAGGACTGTCCACACCAGACGGTCCGACGACGGTGCGCGGTACGCACTGCATAGCCGCGGACGGCAGCCGGTCCGCCGTCCGCGGACTGCTGGGGTTGCCGTTCGACGGGCACTCGTTCGACGACCGGTTCTTGATCACCGACGTCCGGGCCAAGCTCGACAACCCGGTGCCGGAGCGCCGGTTCTACTTCGACCCGGCGTGGAATCCGGGCAGGCAGGTACTGCTGCACCCGCAGCCCGAGTCGGTCTGGCGCATCGATTGGCAGGTCCCGCGAGACTTCGACCTCGACGCCGAGCGCGCGGGCGGCGGTCTCGACCAGCGGGTCCGCCAAGTGATCGGCGACATCGACTACGAGCTGATCTGGGCCTCGTCCTACCGGTTCCACCAGCGCCGGGTGCCCCGGATGCTGGTCGGCCGGGTGCTGCTCGCGGGCGACGCCGCGCACCTGATGAGCCCGTTCGGCGCCCGCGGCATGAACTCCGGCCTCGCCGACGTGGAGAACGCGGCCTGGAAGCTCGCCGCCGCCCGCACCGGCTGGGGCGGCCCCGGTCTGCTCGACACCTACGACCGCGAACGCGGCGCCGCGGCGACGGAGAACCTGCGGGTCACCGCCACCACGATGCGGTTCCTGGTCCCCGCGGACGACGCCGAACGCGCCCACCGCCACGACGTCCTCGAACGCAGCCTGCGCGACCCGGCCGCCCGCGCCGAGATCAACTCGGGCAAGCTCGCGGAGCCCTTCTGGTACCTCGACTCCCCGCTCACCACCCCGGCCGCCGCCGACGACCTCGCCGCGTTCCCGACCGACCCGGGCCTGCCCAGACCGCCGCTGCCCGGCGTGCTCTGCCCGGACGCCCAACTCCCCAACGGTGGCCGCCTGCGCGACGGCCTCGCCGCCCGGTTCACCGTGCTCGCGGCCCCGCACGCCGAGGTCGGCATCCCGGTCACCACCCCGGACGCCACCGTGCTGCGGCTCCCTGCCGACGTGGCCGACCTGCTCCGCCTCGGCGGCGACGGCGCCGCGGTGGTCCGCCCCGATGGCTACCTCGCCGCCGTCCTGCCCGCCGACCAGCTCCCGGCGGGCCTGACGGGCGCGTTGCGTCGCGCCGCTGGATGGGGTGGTTGATGGTCGCTTGAACGAGTGCCGCGCGGTCAGGATCCTGACGAGCGGCGGGGAGCATCAGTTCGCAGGCGGTGGTGACGCCAGGGCCACCCGCCGTGCCAGGGGCACCCACCGTGCGGGTGCGGCTGCGGGTGCGGTTGCCAGCTGGGGCCCGTGGCGTGGCGTGCTGGGTCCGGCCGCGGCTGGCGCTCGCGGTGGTGGAGTTGCGTCGTCGTGGTGATCGCTTGGAGGGGACACCGCGGCGGGTCGGCGGGTTCTGGGAACCGCTGCGGGTAGCACCCGGGCGCGCACGGTGGTGAGATCAAGGCCATCGCGGGCGGGAGGTGGCGGGGACTTGGGGATCAGCAGACGGGCGTTTCTGCACGTGGCCGGGATCGGGGTCGCGGGGGTGGGGGCGGCCACGGTCGCGTCGTGCTCGCCCGGTGCGCCTGCCCGGCAGCCGTCGACGGCGCCGCCGACTCCGCCGGGGAGCACCGTGATCGTTCCCTCGTCCAGCCGCCCGGCCGCGGTGCCGCCGGACTGGGACGGTCTGCGGGCGCGGCTGGGCGGCGCCCTGCGCGTCTCCGGTGAGGACGGCTACGCGGCGGCCAGTCGGTCGTACAACCCGCTGTTCGACCGGCGCGCGCCCGCCGCGGTGGCCACGGCGGCCACTCCCGAGCACGTGCAGGCGTGCGTCGAGGTCGCCCGGGCGGCGTACCTGCCGATCGCCGCGCGCGGCGGTGGGCACAGCTACGCGGGCTACTCGGTGCCCGACGGCGGGCTGGTCGTCGACCTGCGGGGGATGTCCGGCATCGAGGTCCGACCCGACGGCACGGCCGTGGTCGGGGCCGGGGCGCGGCTGATCGACGTCTACGCGACGCTGGCCGCCGCCGGGCGGTCGCTGCCGGCGGGCTCGTGCCCGACGGTCGGTATCGCAGGCCTCACCCTGGGCGGCGGCATCGGCGTGCTCACCCGCAAGTACGGCCTGACCTGCGACAAGCTGGTGGCCGCGCAGGTCGTCACGGCCGACGGGATGCTGCGCACGGCGTCCGCCGAGGCCGAGCCCGACCTGTTCTGGGCGCTGCGCGGCGGTGGTGGCGGCAACTTCGGCATCGCGACGTCGTTCACTTTCGCCACCGACCCGGCGCCCGAGGTGACCGTCTTCCAGTTGACGTTCCCGCCGGGCTCCGTGCCCGCCGTCCTCGGCGCCTGGCAGGAGTGGATCGCGGCCGCGCCCGACGAACTCTGGTCGAACGTGGTGATCTCGGCCGGGGCCCCGCCGCGCTGCCGTGTGGGGGGCTGTTTCGTCGGTACCGCCGAGACGCTCAACCCTCTGCTCGACGCGCTGGCCGCCAAGACCGGCACCCGCCCGACCAGCCGGTTCGCCCAGGCCCGCCGGTACCTCGACGGCATGCGCTACTTCGCCGGGTGCAGCCAGCGCCCGCTGTCCCAGTGCACCCCGGAAACCCTGCCGCGGGAGACCTTCGCCGCGTCGTCGCGCATCATCGACGGGCCGCTGCGCGACCCGGCCGCCCTGGTCGACCTCGTCACGGGCCGCAGCGGCATGGATCTCCTGGTCGACTCGCTCGGCGGCGCCATCTCGCGCGTCGCCCCGACGGCCACCGCGTTCCCGCACCGCGGGGCCCTGGCCAGCGTGCAGATCTACCAGAAGGCCACCGTCGAGGCGCCGCAGGCGGCCACGCAGGCCGTCGCCGAGGTCCGCGACGGCCTGGCCCGGCTCGGCGCCCGCGGCGGCTATGTCAACTACATCGAGGCCGCCATGCCGGACTGGGGGATCATGTACTACGGCGCGAATCTCAACCGCCTCCGCACGGTCGCCCGCCGCTACGACCCGGACGCCCTCTTCACGTTCCCCCAGTCCGTCTCCCGCGCCTGACTCCGCGGGTCCCAGCCGTGTGTCTCTAGCCGCACGCGAACAAGTACGGTCCTTGATCGGTCAGAGGTCCAGGCCCGACAGCACCATGGTCTGTTCCTGCGTGTAGTCCACCATCGCCGACCGGACACCTTCCCGCCCGGTGCCCGAGCCCTTCACCCCGCCGTAGGGCATCTGGTCCGCCCGGAACGACGGCACGTCGCCGATCACCACGCCGCCCACCTCCAGTTCCGCCGCCGCCCGGAAGGCGGTCTGGACATCGCGGGTGAACACCCCGGCCTGTAGACCGAAATCGGTGCCGTTGGCCTGCTCGAACGCCTCGTCCACACTGTCCACAACGGACACGACGAGCACCGGCCCGAACACCTCCTCGCGCCACACCTTCGCGTCGGTGGGCACGTCGGCCAGCACGGTGGGCTGCACGGTCGTGCCGCTGCGCTCGCCGCCGGTCAGCACCTTGGCGCCCGCGGCGGTGGCCTCGGCGATCCAGTCGGCCACCCGCTCGGCGTTGTCCAGGTCGATCAGCGGGCCGACGTCGACCTCGGGGTCGTGCGGGTCGCCGGTGCGCAGGGCGCGCACGGCGGACACCAGCTTCGGCACGAACTTCTCGGCGACGTCGCGGTGCACGATGACGCGCTGCACCGCGATGCAGGACTGGCCGCCCTGGTAGTTGCCGAAGGTGGCGATCCGCCGCGCCGCGTGGTCCAGGTCTGTCCAATCGGGACAGATGATGGCCGCGCTGTTGCTGCCCAGCTCCATCACCACGTGCTTGCGCGGCGCCGCGTCCATGATGCCCCAGCCGACCCCGGTGGAGCCGGTGAACGAGATGACCGGCAGCCGGGGATCGGTGACCAGCGCCGACATGGCCGACCCGCGCACCGGCAGCACGGAGAACGCCCCGAGCGGCAGGTCGGTCTCGGCCAGGATCTCGCCGAGCATCAGCGCGGACAGCGGCGTCGCCGAGGCGGGCTTGATGATCACGGGCGCGCCGACGGCCAGCGCGGGCGCCACCTTGTGCGCGACCAGGTTCAGCGGGAAGTTGAACGGCGCCACGGCCAGCACCGGCCCCCTCGGCCGCCGCCGCACGATGCCGAGCCTGCCCTCGCCGTTGCCGTCGGTGTCGAGCCGCTGCAGTTCGCCGACGAAGCGGCGGGCCTCCTCGGCGGCGAAGCGGAACGTCGACGCCGCGCGCGCGACCTCGACCTCGGCCCACTTGAGCGGCTTGCCGTTCTCCGCGGTGATCGTCTCGGCGATCTCCTCCGACCGCTCGGTCAGCGTCCGGGACACGTGGTCCAGCGCGGTCGCGCGCACGTGCGCGGGGGTGGACCGGAATTCCCTGATCACCGCGACGGCCGCGGCCACGGCCTGCTCCACGTGCTCGGCGGTGGGCATGGCCACGCTGGCCACGTCGGTGCCGTCGTACGGGTGATGCACGTCGAGGATGTCGTCGCTGGTCCGCGGCCTGCCTGCGACCCAGAACGGGCGGGGCTTGGCCACCACAGCGTCTTCTTCGTCGGTCATGGTTCAACCGTAGGCCCGCGTCGGGCGCGTGGCTCGCCAAGCTACGGTGAGCCGTGACCGATCGTCAGCGGCCAGTCCTCGTGGTGGACTTCGGCGCCCAGTACGCCCAGTTGATCGCCCGCCGCGTGCGCGAGGCGCAGGTCTACTCCGAGGTCGTGCCGCACACCGCCACCGTGGCGGAGCTGCTGGCCAAGGACCCGGCCGCGATCGTGCTGTCCGGCGGCCCGTCGAGTGTCTACGCCGAGGGCGCGCCGCGGCTCGACCCGGCCCTGTTCGACGCCGGGGTCCCGGTGTTCGGCATCTGCTACGGCTTCCAGGCCATGGCGGGCGCCCTCGGCGGCACCGTCGAGCACACCGGCACCCGCGAGTTCGGCCGCACCGACCTCGGCGCCGCGGGCGGTGTCCTGCACGGCGACCTGCCCGGCCGCCACCCGGTGTGGATGAGCCACGGCGACTGCGTGACCAAGGCGCCTGCGGGTTTCACGGTCACCGCGTCGTCGGAGGGTGCCCCGGTCGCCGCGTTCGAGGACGTCGAGCGCCGGTTCGCGGGCGTGCAGTACCACCCGGAGGTCGCGCATTCCCCGCACGGCCAGGAGGTGCTGCGCCGGTTCCTGCACGAGATCGCCGGTCTCCGTCCACAGTGGACGATTTCGTCCATTGTGGACGACCAGATCGAGCGCATCCGGGCCCAGGTGGGCGACGGCAAGGCCATCTGCGGCCTGTCCGGCGGTGTCGACTCCGCCGTGGCCGCCGCTCTGGTGCACCGGGCCATCGGCGACCGGCTGACCTGTGTGTTCGTCGACCACGGGCTGCTGCGCACGGGCGAGCGGGCCCAGGTCGAGCGCGATTACGTGTCCGCCACCGGAGTCAAGCTCGTCACCGTGGACGCGCGCGAGCGCTTCCTCGCCGCTCTGGCGGGCGTGACCGACCCGGAGGACAAGCGCAAGATCATCGGCCGGGAGTTCATCCGGGTCTTCGAGCAGGCCGAACTGGACCTGCAGGCGGACGGCGACAAGTACCGCTTCCTGGTCCAGGGCACGCTCTACCCGGACGTGGTCGAGTCCGGCGGCGGCGCGGGCGCGGCGAACATCAAGAGCCACCACAACGTCGGCGGCCTGCCGGAAGACCTGGAGTTCGAGCTGGTCGAGCCGCTGCGGACGCTGTTCAAGGACGAGGTGCGCCGGGTCGGCCTGGAGCTGGGCCTGCCCGAGACGATCGTGCACCGGCAGCCGTTCCCCGGGCCGGGCCTGGGCATCAGGATCATCGGCGAGGTCACCGCGCACAACCTGGAGATCCTGCGCTCGGCCGACGCCATCGCCCGCGAGGAGCTGACCGCCGCCGGGCTCGACCGCGACATCTGGCAGTGCCCCGTGGTGCTGCTGGCCGACGTGCGCAGCGTCGGCGTGCAGGGCGACGGCCGCACCTACGGCCACCCCGTCGTGCTGCGCCCGGTGTCCAGCGAGGACGCGATGACCGCCGACTGGACCCGGCTGCCCTACGACGTGCTGGAGCGCGTGTCCACCCGGATCACCAACGAGGTGGCCGAGGTCAACCGGGTCGTGCTCGACGTGACGAGCAAACCGCCGGGCACCATCGAGTGGGAGTAGGACGCCGAACGGCCCGGCCACCGCGAGGGTGACCGGGCCGTGGGTGAGTGGTGCCGACGTCAGCGGCGCTTGCGGTTGCCCCGCATCGATGAGACCAGCAGCAGCAGCCCGACCAGCACCGCGCCGCCCGCGATCAGCCAGCGCGGGTCCAGGGTCGGCACCCAGATCGCACCGTCGGTCAGCACGTAGGCCGACACCAGCATGGTGGCGATCCCGGCGGCCATGGTGAGGAAGTCGGGCCGCTTGCGGCCCACCTGCGTCTCGTCGCGCTCAGCCACGCCGCACCTCCACCGATCCGGGTCCGCTGACCTCGACGTCCAGTTCGATCCGCAGGCCGCCCTCGCCGTCGGCGCCGAAGTCGGTCTTCGCGATCTCCGCGCCCGGCCCGCTCGACTGCTCGCCGAGGCAGGTGACCTCGCCGACCCCCACGGCGCACTTCAGGAAGACGTCGGCGTTCTCGGGCACGATCACCGTCACGTCGCCCACGTCGGCGCCGACCTCGGTTTCCACCGAGCCCGCGTTCGGCAGCGCCGTCAGGTCGAGGTTCACCGAGCCGATGTTGCGTCGGTACTGGTCGTCGACCTGCTCGATGCTCAGCGGCCGTGCGTCGATGTCGCCGACACCGTCCGCGGTGAACCCGTTGGGCCACACCACGGTCAGCGCGATCCCGGCGGCCGACAGCGGCACGGCGAGGCCGATCAGGCCGCGTCCGCTCCTGGTGAACGACCCGGCCCACATGCCCATGCCGAGGATGCCGAGCACCACCCCGATGACGTGCTGCGCGGTCACCCAGCCGCCGAGGTACGGCTCGGCCAGCACGGCCGCGCCGACGGTGAGGAACACCGCGGCCAAGGTCACCGCGCCCACCTTGGACCGGTGCCGCGGCGCGGGTGGCTCCGGGTCCGGCGCCACGCTGCTCGGCTCCGGCAGGTCCCACGCGAACGGGGCCGCGCCGAGCGGGTCCCACGCGGGCGGGGTCGTCGGGTACTGGTCGGTCTGGTCGTACGCGCCGACCGGGACCGCCATCGGCATGCCTGCCGCGACCGGCGGCGGGGTGGTCGGCGTGCCCAGGTGCCCGCGGTGGCGGTGCAGCAGGAACAGCAGCCCGAACCCGATCACGGTGCCGAACAGGCCGCTGAAGTCCCCGTAGAACCAGGTGAACGCCGGGATCATCGCCAGGCAGAGCACGATGGTGAACGGGATGGAGCTGGAGCTGCGGCCCTTGCCGTGCAGTGCCTCCGCAGGCGAGACCTCGTCGTCCTCCTCGGCGAAGAACAGCCAGCCCAGCAGGTAGAACAGGACGCCCGCGCCGCCGTAGAAGGCCGCGACCACCAACGCGACCCTGGCGATGATCGGGTCGATGCCATAGCGGTTGCCGATGGCCGCCGCGACGCCCGCGATCTTGCGGCCCCGCCGGGGCCGCCTCGGGCGGGTCGCCCAAAAGTCCTTGAGGGTGTCTTCCACACCCGGTGCGCCATGCGCCTTTTCTGTCGATGTACCACTCACGTCTACGAGCATCGCCCTCGGGCTGGGGTTTCGGCATCGGGGAACGACCCTGACATTGTGCTCAGGGTCCTACCCGATGTTGCCGGGCGGTCCGACGTGTGACCATTCTGGGGTGGAAGCGCAGGTGGACGAGAGGCCGGTGGTGGAGTCGGAGATCGAGCGCGCGGCGCCCGGCGCCGTGGCGGTGTCGGGCCAGGTCCGTATGCACCGGCGCCGGTCCGGCCGGGCCATCGCGGGCGTCGCGGGCGGTCTCGCCGACCACCTCGGCATCGGCGTGCTGTGGGTCCGAGTGGCGTTCGCGCTGCTCGGCGCGCTCGGCGGCGCCGGGGTGATCGCCTACGGGCTGCTCTGGATCTTCGCCCCGCAGCAGCCCGCGGACCAGGCCGCGGCTGCGATCTCGACCAGGGAGCGCCAGCAGGCGTTCGGCCTGATCGCGCTCGGCGCGGGGCTCACGATCGGCGCGGGCACGCTGTCCGGCGCGGTCAGCGGCTGGGTCGCGGGCGCGCTCAGCGTCGTGCTGGTCGGCGCCGCGCTGATCTGGCGGGAGGCCGACCAGTCGCAGCGCCGCCGGGCCAAGGGCGCCGTCCTCGGCGCGGGTGGTCGCGCGGCGGTGGTCCGCGTGCTTACCGGCGCCGTGTTCGTGCTCACCGGCATCACGATCTTCCTGCTCAGCAGCATCGGCCTCGGCCAGGTGCAGTTCGCCCTGCTCGCGGTGGTCGCGGCGCTGGTCGGCGTGGCCATGGTGACCGTCCCGTGGTGGCTGCGGCTCGTCCGCGACCTCGGCGAGGAGCGCCGGGCCCGCATCCGCACCGAGGAGCGCGCCGAGATCGCCGCGCACCTGCACGACTCCGTCTTGCAGACCCTCGCTCTGATCCAGAAGCAGGCCGAGGCGCCCCGTGAGGTCCTGCGGCTGGCCCGCGGCCAGGAGCGCCAGTTGCGGAGCTGGCTCTACGGACCGTCCGGCTACGGCCGCGCGATGCCCGAGGGCATGGCCACCGGGTCGTTGTCCGAGGCGGTCGCCCGGGCGGCCGGGGAGGTGGAGGACAGCTTCGCCATCAAGGTGCAGCACGTCGTCGTCGGCGACTGCGAGCTCGACGAACGCCTGGTCTCGGCGGTGCTCGCCGCCCGCGAGGCCATGGTCAACGCGGCCAAGCACGCGGGCGTCGCCGAGGTGTCGGTGTACGCCGAGGTCGAGGCCGAGAAGGTCACCGTCTTCGTCCGTGACCGCGGCAAGGGCTTCGACCCGGACACCGTCCCCGACGACCGCCATGGCCTCGCCGACTCGATCCGGGGCAGGATGGAGCGCAACGGTGGTGAGATCCGGCTGCGCACCGCACCCGGCGACGGCACCGAGGTTCAGCTGCACATGCCGCGTGCGAAGGTGAGTTCATGACGGAGACCCCCGGCCAGCAGGCAGACCCAGTCCAGCCGACCGAGCCCCGGCGGCCGGTCCGGGTCTACCTGGTGGACGACCACAGCATGTTCCGAGCGGGGGTGCGCGCCGAACTCGACACCATCACCGACGACATCGCCGTCATCGGCGAGGCGGGTACCGTCGGCGAGGCTGTCGCGGGCATCGGCCACCTGCACCCGGACGTCGTCCTGCTCGACGTGCACATGCCCGACGGCGGCGGCGCGGAAGTTCTGCGGCAGGCCCGAAAGTCCCACCCGGAAGTCGTGTTCCTGGCCCTGTCGGTGTCCGACGCGGCCGAGGACGTCATCGCTGTCATCCGCGCGGGCGCCCGGGGCTATGTCACCAAGACGATCTCCAGCCAGGAGTTGGCCACGGCTGTCCTGCGGGTGGCCGAGGGCGACGCCGTGTTCTCCCCGCGGCTCGCGGGCTTCGTCCTCGACGCCTTCGCCGACCGCCCGGGCGCCGCCCCGATCAGCGACCCGGAACTCGACCTGCTGACCCCGCGCGAACGCGACGTGCTGCGGCTGCTGGCCCGCGGCTACGCCTACAAGGAGATCGCGGCCGAGCTGTTCATCTCGGTCAAGACGGTCGAGACTCACGTGTCGAGCGTGCTGCGCAAGACCCAGCTCTCCAACCGCTACGAGTTGTCCCGCTGGGCCTCCGACCGCCGCTTGGTCTAGGGCCTGCTCACGAGCACCGCGGTCTCGTCCTCGGCGATCACCGGCGACGGGGTCCGCCGCCGCCACCGCGTCAGGCCGACCCCGATCAGCACCACGACCATCCCCGCGACCACCCGCAGGGTCAGCGCCTCGTCCAGGACGGCCGCGCCGAGCAGGACCGACACCACCGGCAGCAGGTAGCCGACGGTCGTCGCGTTGGTGGGGCCCTCGTCGGCGATGAGGCGGTAGTTGAGGGCGAAGGCGAACCCGGTGCCGAACACCCCGAGGATCGCGACCGCGATCAGCGCCGTGGTGTTCAGGTGGACCGGTTGCAGGCCGCCGACCGGCAGCGCGAGGGCCGATATGCCGGTCGCCGTGAGCAGTTGGGCCGCCGACAGCGCGATGGGCGCGGTGCCCTTGCCGGAGAGCTTGCGGCCGATGTAGGTGTAGCTGATCGCGTAGCTCACGGCGGCGGCCGTGATCGCCAACGCGCCCCAGCTCGCGACCCCGGCCTGCTGCCACGGGGCGAAGATGAGCAGCGTCCCGCCGAAGCCGAGCAGCAGGCCGGCGAGCCGGATCGGGCGCAGGCCGCGCTCGGTGCCGATCACGATGCCGATGAGCAGCGCCCACAGCGGGGTCGTCGCGTTCAGCACCCCGGCGACGCCCGAGTCGACGGTCTGCTCGCCGATGCCGAACAGGACGAACGGCAGCGCGTTGCCGAAGAACGCGGCGATGACCACGTGGCCCCAGATCCGCCGGTCGGTGGGCAGCCGGTGGCGGGCCGAGTAGCACAGCACGACGACCACGGCGGCGCCCAGCGCGCAGCGCACCAGGGTGATCTGGACCGGCGACAGACCCGTCAGCGCCAGCTTGATCCACAGGAAGCTGGACCCCCACAGCAGCGCCAGCAGGCCCATCCGCACCAAGGTCCCGTTGATCACTCGCGCTCCGTCCAGTCGTCTCACCGGGAACGGTGCCGCACTCGACTCGACAGGACAAGTGAAAAGAAGTGCATCAACCGTTAAGCTGAGCTGCATGCTGGATGTGCGACGGATGCAGGTGCTGCGCGCGGTGGTCACCAGTGGTTCGGTCACCGCCGCCGCGACGAACCTCGGCTACACGCCCTCGGCGATCAGCCAGCAAGTGGCGGCGCTGGAGAAGCAGGCCGGGGTCGCCCTGCTCGAACGCGTCGGCCGTGGCGTCCAGCCGACAGCGGCCGGCCTGCTGCTCACCGAGCACGCGGCGATCATCAGCAAGAACCTCGCCGAAGCCGAGACCGCCCTGGCCGACCTGCGCGCGGGCCGCACCGGGCGGCTCGCCATCCGCTACTTCGCCACCGCGGGCGCGGCCCTGGTGCCGCCCGCGCTCGCCCGGCTGCGCCGCGAACACCCGGGCGTGCAGGTCGACCTCAAGCTGATCGACCCGGAGGACCCGCTGCCGGAGGTCGAGCGCGGTCGCGCCGACCTGGCGATCGTCGTGCACCCGCGGCAGGGGCCGATGCGCCGGGGCATCCGGCTGGTACACCTGCTCGACGACCCGTACCGCGCGGTCCTCCCGCGCGGCCACCGGCTGGCCGCCAACCGCGTGATCGACCTGGCCGACCTGGCTGACGAGCCGTGGGTGGGCAACGAGTGGCCGCCGGGCCCGTGCCTACAGGTGATGCTCGACGCCTGCGCGGCGGCCGGGTTCAGCCCGAGCTTCGCCGTCGAGAGCGAGGACTACGCCACGGCGCAGGGGTTCGTGGCTGCCGGGCTGGGCGTGAGCCTCATCCCGCAGATGGGCCTGGGCAACCGGCACCCCGGCGTCGTGGTCCGCAGGCTGCGCAGGCCGGAGCCGGTGCGGGTGATCCACGCGGCCGTACGCGAGGCCGCCCTGGGCATGCCCGCGCTGCGCGGACTGCTGGACGCCCTGCGCGACGCCGCGTCCGATTGAGGGTCAGCCGCCCTCGCCGTTGCTCTCGCCGTCCTCGTCGGAGCCGGTCGCCACGAAGTTGTCGATCTTGAGCTGGTCGTCCTGCTCCACCAGCGCGAACGAGTACGGCTCCGTGCTGATCTTGCCGTCCTTGAGCGTGAACCGAACGTCGGCCGCGACCCGGTCGCCCTCGGCGCGGACGTTGAACAACTCCACCGAGGACATGCGCTCGTAGAACCTCTTGTACCCGTCGAGGCCCTTGGACTTGCGCCGGGCCCGGTCGGTCAACCGGTCCCATGCCGCGTCCGTGTCGCCGGGCAGCAGGGCGTAGTACTCGCGGACCGCGGTGATGTAGTCGGCGGCGGAGGGCTTCGCGACGGTGGTCGTCGTCGGCGCGCTGGTGGTGGGCTTGGTCGACGTCTTGGGCGCGGTGGTCGGCGCGGCCCGCGAGCTGGTGCTCTGGCTGCCGCCCGCCCGGGAGTCCCGGTTCCCGTTGAGCAGGCTCGCGACGAGGATGCCGACGAGCGCGGCCGCCACGATGGCCAGCACGGTCAGCACGATCGACCGGGTGTCGCGCTTCGCGGGCGGGGGAGCCGCGGCTGCCTGCCGCAGGCCGCCCGACGGCGTGCGCGGACCCGAGCCACCGCCCGACGGCGGACGCGGGCCGGAGCCGCCGTTGGGCGTGCGGGGACCGGAGCCGCCCGTGCGCATCGGCGGCGGGCCCTGGCGGAGCTGGTCGGGGCGGATCGCGGTGCCCGGCCCGGACGGCAGCGGCTCGGAGAACGGGTGCGCGTCGAGCCGGGTGCCGGGGTGGCCGTGCGGCGGTGTGCCCATCGGCGGACCCATGGCCGGGCGGGACATCTTCGGGTACGGGTCGGTGCGCTGGTTCGCCAGCGCGACCGACGGCAGCGGCTTGCCCGCCGCCACGGCCGCGAGCGCCTCCCTGGCCACGGACATCGTCGGCCGCTCGGTCGGGTCGGCGCGCAGGAGCTGCATCAGCAGCGCTGTCAGCGGACCTGCCTGGCGCGGCGGCATGACCTTGCCCGCCGCCACCGCGTACAGCAGGGCCAGGGTGTTCTCGCTCAGGCCGAACGGCGAGTGCCCCTCGACCGCGGTGTAGAGCGTCGAGCCCAGCGAGAACACGTCGGCGGCCGAGGTCGGCTGCTCGCCCTTGGCCACCTCGGGCGCCAGGTAGGCGGGGGTGCCCGCGAGCATCCCGGTCGCGGTGACCGTGACGTCGCCGGTGGCCCGGGAGATGCCGAAGTCGGTGATCTTGACCGTGCCGTCCTCGCCGAGCAGCACGTTCGCGGGCTTGACGTCGCGGTGCACGATGCCAGCCGCGTGCGCGGCGACCAGCGCGGCGGCGAGCTGCGCGCCGATCCGCGCGGCCTCCGCGGGCGCCAGCGACTCGCGCTCGTTGAGCACCGTCGCCAGGCTCTTCGACGGCAGGTACTCCATGATCAGCCACGGTTCGCCGTCGTGCTCGGCGACGTCGTAGACGGTGATCGCGTTGGGGTGGGCCAGTCGCGCGGCGATCCGGCCCTCGCGCATCGCGCGCTGGCGGGCCTCCTCGGCCTGCGCGTCGGACAGGCCGGGCTGGGAGAGCAGTTGTTTCACGGCCACGGTGCGGTGCAGGCGCTCGTCGTGCGCCTGCCACACCACGCCCATGGCGCCGCTGCCGATGCGCGCACCGAGCCGGTAGCGCCCGGCGACCATGATCTGCTCGCTGGTCATGGCAGCTCCTGGTTCACGGTGAGGGGGGAGACGCGGTCGGCTCGGATGTCGTCGTGGTTGTCGGCGGTGGCGTGGTTGTCGGCGCGGCGCTGGACGAACTCGTGCTGGGCGGGCTCGACGCCGTGGGCGGGGCCGTCGTCGTGGTCGTCGGGACCACCTTGGTTGTCGTGGTCACGACAGCCTTCGTCGTGGAGGTGACCGGCGGCGCCGCCGACTCCGACGTGGTCACCGGGACCGAACTCTGCGTGCCGACGACCGGGTCCTTCCGGTCGCTCGGGTTCGCCGCCCCGCCGCTGAGCATCAGCCATGCGCCCACGCCCAGGATCGCGGCCACGGCCGCGCTGGCGAACACTAGCGGCTTGTGCGACCGGGCCTGCCGCGGCGGCGGCACGGCGATCGGCGCGCGCACCAGGTCGGTCGGGTCGGCCTGGTGCACCAGCAGGCGGGTGAATTCGTCGTCCCCGGCGGCCACCGCGACCAGCGGCAACGGCACGTCGGGTTCCTCGCCGCGGGCGACCGCGCCCAGCAGGTCGCGGGCCTTGGCCGCGGACGGGCGGTGCTCCGGCTCGGTGGCCAGTAGCGCGACAAGCACGTTGGTGAGCGGGCCGGACTGCTCCGGCGGGTTGATCTTGCCAGAGGCCACCGCGTGCAACAGCCCCAGCGTGTTCTCGCTCAGCCCGAACGGCGGCTCGCCCTCGACCGCGGCGTAGAGCGTCGAGCCGAGGGAGAACACGTCTGAGGCGGCCGCGGGCTCGCGGCCGATCGCCACCTCGGGCGCCAGGTAGGCCGGGGTGCCCGCGATGAGGCCGGTCTTGGTGACCGTGACGTCGTCGGTGGCCCGGGAGATGCCGAAGTCGGTGATCTTCACCGAGCCGTCGTCGCCGAGCAGGATGTTGCCCGGCTTGATGTCGCGGTGCACGATCCCGGCGATGTGCGCGGCGGCCAGCGCGGCGGCGACCTGGGCGCCGATCCTGGCGACCTCCACCGCGGGCAGCGCCCCCTGCTCGTTGAGCGCGATCGCCAGGCTCACCGACGGCAGGTATTCCATGATCAGACAGGGCACGCCGTCCTCGTCGACGACGTCGAAGACCGCGATTGCGTTCGGGTGATGCAGCCGCGCGGCGATCCGGCCCTCGCGCATGCAGCGGGCCACCGCCTCGTCGGCCTCGTCGGGCGGCAGGCCGGGCTGCAGCAGCAACTTCTTCACCGCCACCGGGCGGTTGAGCCGCTCGTCGACCGCGCGCCAGACCACGCCCATCGCGCCGCTGCCGATGCGCTCCACCAGCCGGTAGCGCCCGGCGACCAGCCGGCCTTCGTCGCTCATCCCGACCGGAACCTCCCTTGCCCGCGAGGCGGCTCGCGGACTTCGTGTACGGCGCGCGGGTACGCACCATCGGTGCATACCCGGGAATCGGTGTGATCACGCGACACGACGCCCTGGTGGCCGACCGCTCCAGGCTAGGCGTTCACGCTGCGCACACAGAACGCAGTCCCACACCACCGGATCGGCGCGTTGGCGGCTACATACTGTCACAATTTGGCCCGTGGATGGGCCGATCGTGCGGTCTAGTTCAACTGTGCGGAGAGAAGTTCGGCGCCGACGATCTGTCGATGTGTCGTGCCGGCTACCTTCAGTAGTTGCCGGATTCGGAGTTCGGTGCCGCCGACGAGCTGCATCCGAACTACTGCGAGGACACCGTCCGGCTGCTCCACGACCTCCAGCACATCGACGCCGACCACCGAGGTCCACGCGCCGAGGAACTCGACCAGGCTGACGCCGAGCGTCTCCCCGGAGAGCAGGCCGAACGCGCCGCCCGGGTTGCTCTCGATCAGCCGGTAGTACTCCAGCACCAGATCGCGACTCGACGTCGTGGGCCGCACGACGGTGTCCACGCCGCGCGCGGGCCGAGTGGTGGCGTCGGTGCCCGGGGCAGGGGCGGGCGTGGTGGCCGTGCGGGCGGGCGTCATCCGCACGGTCGCCGATGCCGCGCCCGTGCGCGGCGCGGGCACGGCGGGCCCGGCGTCGTCGGCGGTGGGGTTCAGCTCGTGTGGCAGCAGGGCGCGTTGGCCGGTGATCTGCAGGCTCGGCCGGGTGCTCGGGTCCGTGGCGACGGCCGCCCGGTCGCGGCTGATCATCGTCGCGGCGGCGACCGCGCCGCACAGGGTGATCGTGGCGACGCCCAACCCGACGATCTTGGCGACCTGGGCGCGCCGGGACAGCGGCCTGCGGTGCGCGCCGTGCTCGGCGGGCTCGATGTCGACCATGGCGAAGGTCTCGGTCGGCTCCGCGTCGGCTTCCGGCGGCAGGTCGAACACCGGCGCCTGTCTGCCGATCAGCTCGGTGACGTGCACCGAGCCGCTGCGCATCCGCCGCCTGCCTGCCGTCGGGCGATCCACTGCCGATGTCCTCCGCCTGAGTCGCTCTTCGGGCCAACTCGTACCGTGATGCCGGGGGGTCACACCACTCTTTCTCGGCTCTTCACCCGATCGAGGCGATGGGTGGGCCGAATCATCACCCGAAAAGAGCAATGGTGACTGCCTGCTCCGGGCAACCCGGTTGGCCCAGTTCGATCGGCCTAACCGCCGAGTGCGCGCAGGTCATCCCCGTCGGCTCACGCCGTGACGGCGTCGCTGCTGATCTTCGGGTCGGCCCCGAAGGTGAAGGTCAGCTCGCGCTCCTCGGTCGTCACCGTGCCGTCCTTGCGGGTCACGCGCAGGACCGACCGGGTCTTCGAGCGGTTCGGGTCGATGACGATCCGCTCGACCGCCACGCGCGCGACATCGGCGTAGCGCCGCTCGATCGAGTCGGCGCCCTCGCGCCGCAGCGGGCCGGTGGTCAGCGCGTAGGCCGCGTCCGGGTTGTCGACCACCTGGGCGTAGTACGCCTCCGTCCGGTCGCCCATCGTCATCGGGTTGTTCGGCGGCGGCACTAGCATCGGACTCGTCACCGTGCTGCGGGTCGGCCTGGCGACGGGGGCGCTCGGCGGCGCGGACGGCGCGGCGGGGCCGTCGCCGGTGGCGGACACGGTGGGCCGCGGGCTGGGAGACCGCGTCGGCCCTCGGGTCGCGGACGGCGACGAGGTGCTCGACGGGCTTGTCGTGGGGCGCTCGGTCGGGGCGACGTCGCCGGGGAAGTCGGTCAGGAACTCCTGGCTGGGCAGACTCGGCAGCGCGTCGATCACCTCGGGCTTGCGCGGGCCGGTGACCAGCGTGACGGCCGCGTAGGCCAGGCCGACCAGCACCAGGATCGACGCGGCGACCGCGAACCAGGCCGCGTGCCGCCAGGAGCGGGGCGGAGTGACCGATGCCGGGATGCTGCCCAGGTCGAACTTGGCGAGTCCGGTGGCCGTGCCGTCCAGATAGCGCACCGAGACGACCGGCAGGACGTCGGTGTCCTCCTCCGGGCTCGGCTCCTCGATCGCCGCCCGCTCGGCCGGTGGTGTCCGCGTCGTCCCGTCCGCCCGGTGCCGGTGCCTGCCTCGGCCCGGCAGTCCGTGTCCGGTGTCCCGCCCGCTCGCCATGTGGTGGAGACTCCTGTCCTCCCCGGTCGTGACGCCGTGTCGCCGACCGATTACCGATCAGCCTGTGTCGACAACCTGGAAGTCCTCGGCCAGCCGCCCTTCCGGTAGGTCGTACCGGGCGGCCACCTCGCCGAAGTGCCGCCGCAGCCGCACGTCGATGCTCGTGTCCGAGTCGATCTGGGATTGGTGCGCGTGCAGCGCCGCCAGCTTCTTGTCGAAGGTGTCGGTGATGTCCACGGCGTGGTTGCGCAGCCGGCCGGGCGCGTCCACGAGCCACAGCTCGCGCACGGTCCACGCGGGCAGGCCCTGGTCGCGGAGCAGCTCCCGATGGGCGTGCGGGTTGCGCGAGTCCGGGTAGACCGCCGCGAAGGCCGCCGCCCCGGTCGCCCGGTGGTCCGGGTGCGCGGTGACGACCATGTCCCAGTTGATCTCCGGGGTCCAGGTGAGCACCCGGTCGGGCCGGAATCGTCGGATCACCCTGGTGATGTCGCGGCGCAGCTCCAGCGACGCGGTGAGCGCGCCGTCGGGGTGGTCGAGGAAGGTGACCTCGTGCACGCCGACCACCGCCGCCGCGGCGATCTGCTCCGCGCGCCGGGTCTCGGGGGCCGCGTCGCCCGCCTCGCCGGAGGTGCAGACGCAGTAGGCGACGTCGATGCCCGCCGCCGTCCAGCTCGCCACCGTCCCCGCCGCGCCGAAGTCGACGTCGTCCGGGTGCGCGCACACCACCAGCGCCCTGCGTACGTCGCCGCGTGGTGTCACCGTGCTCACTCAGACAAGACTAAAGGCGTAGCGCAGCGTTCGGGCCGGCTACGCTGTAACTCGGCGTTACACCACTCGTTAGGGTGACATCGGTTGGCGCGGCTCTCCGCTGTGTACTCAGCCCCCGCTGCGGTACTTGGTCATCGTGGTGGACAGCGAGCTACCCGCCACCGCGCCCGAGCCCGCCGCCAGCAGAATCGCCAGCACGTCGGCGAACCCCCCGCCGCTGGTGAGCAGCCACGCCAGCGCCGCGCCCGCGGTGGTGACGCCCGCGACCGGCCACCGGCTGCGCACGTACTGCGAGACCGACGACCCGCTCGCGCCCCGCTTGCGCGCCGCGGAGTTCAACATGGCCAGGTAGCCGACATAGCCCAGCGTGGCAACCAGCGCGACGATGGCGACGAGAACGGCGATCAGATCCAACATGACTCCAGTCTGCCCCAGCCCGGCGGCGCGGGTATGGGGGATCGCCCGGAGTCGGCCCTGATCTTTACCGGCCCATCTGGCCGCGGCCCAGGTCGAGCAGGGCCATCGCGAGCATCCGGCCTGCCGGGCCGAGTTCGCGGTAGCGGGCGAGCACGTCCATCTCGCGGTTGACCACGATGCGCGGGCCGCCCGCGGCCATCCGCGCGGCGCCGATCGTGCGCGAGACCTCGGCGCGGCGCTTGACCAAACGCAGGATCTCCCGGTCCAGCAGGTCGATCTCCTTGCGCAGCTCGGCGACCTCGGCAGGCGCGGGCAACTCGATACCCGACGTGGCTGCGGTTTCTTCTGACCTGGGGGTCATCGTGATCCTCGGGGATGTCAGGCGGAGTACTCCAGACCCCTACGCGAGCCGAAGCCCCGGGGTCCTGGGACTCCGGGGCTTCGTTGTGGTCTGCGGTGCTACGCCACGACGGGAGCCGGAATCCGGTTCCCGTAGAAAAACTCGAAGTAGCGCTGCACGTACGCGAGTGTGACACAGGGCGCCGACCCGGTCGACACGGCCTTCCTAATCCGTGGGACTTCGTCTTCGTCGGTGGGTCCCGGTACCGTTGATCGCACGATGGAAGCCCTCTTCGACCTCCCCACAACACCTCGCCCCCGCCCCCGCCCGTCGGGTTCCGCGGCGCTCCTCGACGACCTCAACGACCAGCAGCGCCGCGCTGTCGAGCACATCGGCTCCCCGCTGCTCGTGGTCGCAGGCGCGGGCTCGGGCAAGACCAGGGTGCTCACCCGCCGCATCGCCTATCTGCTGGCCGAGCGCAGTGTGCACCCCGGCCAGGTCATGGCGATCACCTTCACCAACAAGGCCGCCGCCGAGATGAAGGAGCGCGTTGCCGACCTGGTCGGCAGGCGCGCCAACGCCATGTGGGTCTCGACGTTCCACTCGATGTGCGTGCGGGTGCTGCGCCGCGAGGCCAAGACCCTCGGCATGACCTCGAACTTCTCGATCTACGACGCCGACGACTCGCGCAGGCTGATCACACTGGTCACCCGCGATCTCGACCTCGACCCCAAGCGCTACTCCGCGCGCTCGCTGTCCGTGCACATCTCCAACCTCAAGAACGAGCTGATCGACGCCGAGACAGCCGCGGGCAACGCGGCCAACGACCTGGAGCGTCGGGTCGTCGAGGTCTTCGTGGAGTACCAGCGCAGGCTCCGGCAGGCCAACGCGATGGACTTCGACGACCTGATCATGCGCACCGTCGAGCTGCTGCAGGGCTACCCGGACGTCGCCGAGTACTACCACCGGCGGTTCCGGCACGTGCTGGTGGACGAGTACCAGGACACCAACCACGCGCAGTACACGCTGGTCCGCGAGCTGGTCGGGCGCGGCACCGCCGAGGTGCCCGCCGCCGAGCTGTGCGTCGTCGGCGACGCAGACCAGTCCATCTACGCCTTCCGCGGCGCCACGATCCGCAACATCGTCGAGTTCGAGCGCGACTACCCGCAGGCCACCACGGTCATGCTGGAGCAGAACTACCGCTCCACACAGACCATCCTCGACGCGGCCAACGCGGTCATCTCGCGCAACGCCAACCGCCGCGACAAGCGTCTGTGGACCGCGCACGGCAACGGCGAGAAGATCGTCGCCTACGTCGGCGACAACGAGCACGACGAGGCCGGGTTCGTCGCCCGCGAGATCGACCGGTTGGGCGACGCCGGCCTGGCGCACAACGGCGACGTGGCGGTGTTCTACCGGACCAACAACCAGTCCCGCGTGTTCGAGGAAATCTTCATCCGGCTCGGCCTGCCCTACCGCGTGGTCGGCGGCGTCCGGTTCTACGAGCGGCGCGAGGTCCGCGACGCGCTGGCGTACCTGCGCGTGCTGGCCAACCCGGAGGACACGGTCAGCCTGCGCCGCATCCTCAACGTGCCGCGGCGGGGCATCGGCGAGCGCGCGGAGGCGTGCGTATCGGCCCACGCCGACCGTGAGCGCGTCTCCTTCGCGGTGGCGCTGCGCGACGCGTCCGAGGGGAAGGTGGCGCTGCTCAACCCGCGGTCGCAGCGGGCCATCGCCGGGTTCGTCGAGCTGATCGACGGCCTGCGCCGGTTCGTCGACGACGGCCAGGACGTCGCCGAGATCCTCGACACCCTGCTCGACCAGACCGGCTATCGCGCCGAACTGGAGGCCAGCGACGACCCGCAGGACGCCTCCCGGCTGGAGAACCTGACCGAGTTGGTGACGGTGGCCAGGGAGTTCACCGAGCTGCCCGCGCCGCCATCGGACGACGCCCCCGCCGACACGGCTCCGGTCGAGCAGACGGGCCCGATCGCGGGGTCGCTGGCCGCGTTCCTGGAGCGGGTGTCGCTGGTCGCGGACGCCGATTCCGTGCCGGACCCCGACGACGAGTCCGGCGGCATGGTCACCCTGATGACCATGCACACCGCCAAGGGCCTGGAGTACCCGGTGGTGTTCTGCACGGGCTGGGAGGACGGGATCTTCCCGCATATGCGCGCGCTGAGCGACCCAGTCGAGCTGGCCGAGGAGCGCAGGCTCGCCTATGTCGGCATCACCCGGGCCCGGGAGCGGCTGTACTTGTCCCGCGCGATCGTCCGCGCGGCGTGGGGCCAGCCGATGGCCAACCCGGCGTCCCGCTTCTTCGACGAGATCCCCGCCGAACTGATCGACTGGCGGCGTACCGGCCCCGAGCGGTCCGCCCCGACCCGCACCACCACCTGGGGCGGCCGCTCCGGCGGCGACTCGGGCGGCGGTGGGGTCGCGGGCCGTACCTTGCGGCCCGCGCCGGGCAAGGGCTGGCAGCAGACCGCCGCGCTGTCTCTGGACGTCGGCGACCGCGTCAACCACGACAAATACGGCTTGGGCATGGTCGTCGCCACCGATGGTGTCGGCCCTCGCGCCACGGCGACGATCGACTTCGGCACGTCGGGCACGATCCGGCTGATGCTGATCGGCAGCGTCCCGATGGTCAAGCTCTGACCCCTGCTCGAACGCCAGTTCGAGAATTGTCGGTGCCCCGCGCTTTACTGTCCCCAACCGAACGACCTGGGGAGACAGGATGGACGAGAGACTGCACCGGGCACTCGCCGAGGCCGTGAGTCACTACCTCGACGCGGTGGACCGGCTCGCGGGCAGACAGCAGGCCGTGGTCGCGATCGAGCTGCGGCGCTTGGCCGCGTCGTGGCGCGCCCTGCTCGGCCTGCACCGGCAGGCAGGCGCGCGGTGCGCGGGCTGCGGTCGTCAACACCTGGCGCGGGCGGGGCCGAGGCGTCCGGCCTTCTGCACCGTCTGGCGGGTGGCGGGCGCCTACTTCGTGCGCAGGCTCCCCGGCGAGGGGGAGGTGATGTCCAGCGGCTTCAGAACCTGACACCTCGCGCGTTGAGCCACGGCATGGGGTTCATCTTGCGACCGCTGGAGTCCCAGACCTCGAAGTGCAGGTGCGGGCCGGTCGACTGGCCGCGGTTGCCCATGTGGGCGATCAACTGGCCTGCCTTGACCCTCTGGCCCTCGCGGACGACGTAGTCGTTCACGTGGCCGTACACGGTCACGGTGCCGTCGGAGTGCTGCACGCGGACCCAGAGGCCGAAGCCGCTGGCCGAGCCCGCCTCGACGACGACGCCGTCGGACACGGAGACGATCGGGGTGCCGATGCGGTTGGCGATGTCGAGGCCGTAGTGGGTGGTGCCCCAGCGGGCGCCGAAGGCGGAGGTGAGAGTGCCGACGGTCGGCTTGGCGACCTTCGGGCGGGCCGCTTCCTCCTGCTTGGCCCGCACCTCGGCCGCGCGGGCGTCGCGGGCCTGGGTGACGCGCTCCGTCGTGGCCATCTTCTTGGCTTCGAGGGCGCCGTCGGAGGTCTTGGTCAGGGTGAGCAGCTCGGGGGCGATGGGGGCGTTGCCGCCCATGCCCATCGACGCGGCGGCGTCACGAGTTCCAGCCAGCGGCGATATCTCATCCGAGGAGGAAGAACTGGCGGCCTGGAGAGTCTGGCCCGCGGCAGCGGCGGCGAAGGCGCCGACAGCGACAGCGACGACGACCACGCGTCCGCGAACAGCGGATGACGGTGGTGCGATGCGGTGTGCGCCGCGAACTCGGTTCGTGCGTTCGAGTGCTTCGTCTAGCGCGGCGAACTCGCGTTCACCGCCGGTGGAGCGATGTCGGGACAAGACCTAAGCCTTCCGCCTTCGGGGAGACCGTCTCGAACACCTGCTCGCGGGGGACGAGCATCTGGTGCGGGCACCGGGCGGGGGTCCCGGCTTGGGTCGGCGGGTCTGGATGCCTTCCCTGCCCATTCGTGATCGGACTGTGACAACGGACTTGGGGACAGTAACGGGGAGATACCGACAGGGGCAACATGTGTGACCCGTGTGTGCCAAGCGGGCGGTGGTGTGGTCGTTCCTGTCCAGGGGTTACTACGCAAAGTTAAGTTGATGTCACGGCCCTAATGTGATCCCCGTCTCGTTTCAATCGGCCATCCGGGTGGCAGATTCAGGGCGTCGGAGGGGCGCTGCCGTGCTGCGCGGGTAACGGTCCGGCCCGGTACGGGGTGGGCGCGGGCCGGAAATCGGCTTGCTAGCGTTGTCTCGATGACTTCGCGGACCAACCTGCCGCTCGTCCGCGCCGCGGACCGAGTGGGCAACCCCCATCCTGTCCCCGCTCCCGGCGAGCGGATCGGGTGGTCCGAGGTCCCCACTCGGCTCCGCGCCGCGCTCGGGCTCGCGGTCGCAGGCGCGGTCCTGCAGGTCGTCGGCCCGGTTCAAGGCCTGGTCGCCGACTCTCCTGCCCGCGGGTTCGCCGCCGTTCCGCTGCTCCTCGTGCTCGCCGCGCTGCCGCCGCTGCTCGCGGCGGGGTTCGTCGCCGCGCGCAGGCCGGTGGCGGCGGCGGGGGTCCTGGTCGGGGCGGCACTGCTGGCACCCGGCCGCGCCCTGGTCGACCTGCAGTTCGTCGCCGACCCGCTGCTGACCTCGCGGCCGGAGATCCTGGTGCCGACGAGCCTGACGCCGCTGGTCCCGAGCGCAGGCCTGTGGGTACTGCTCGGGGGCCACCTCGCCCTCGGGGTCGCGGGCGCGCTCGCGGTCGGCCGGGCGGGCGCCCTGCCGGGCACGGCCTACGCCACCGAGTTCGACGACCACTCCGCCGACCGCTCGACCGGCGCCCAGGGCGCCTCGCTGCTGCTCGCCCTGCTCGCGGGCACCGTGGTCGCGATCGGGCTGCTGCTCTCGCCGTTCCGCTCCGCCGACGCCTTCCAGCTCGCCAAGGACGTCATCGACAGCCCGGCGTTCGCCCGGTACGGGACGCTCGCGCTCGCCGTGGCCGCCGCGGCGGCGTCGGTGTTCGCGGCGGGCTCTGCCCGGCGCTCGGTCGCCCGCGGCGTGATGCTCGGTGTGGCCGCGGGGGTCGCCGCGGTGACCGTCCCGCAGGTTGTCGCAGGCCAGACCGTCGACCGCTTGACGCCCGCACCCGGGCCGTACCTGGCCCTGGGCGGGATGCTGCTGCTCACCGCAGCTGTCTGGCTGCTCACCCGGCCGGAGCCCGCCGTGCGGACCGCCGAGTCGCCGGTGCGGCTGGAGTCGGGCGGACTGCGGCTCGCCGCGGGCGTGCTGGGGCTGGTCACCGGGGCGGCCGCGCTGGCCGCGGCGTTCGGCACCCAGCTCGTGGTCGCCGACGGGCTCGACGCGCCGGTCGGCTACTCCAACCGGCTGTTCGTCCCCGCAGGCCTGCTGGTCCTCGGACTCGCGGTCGCCCTGCTGATCCCGCGCGCCGCGGCCGGGGTGCGCCCGGCGTTCACCGTCGCGCTGGCCGCGGTGCCGCTCGCGGGTGCCAGCACGCTCGACGCCGCGTTCACCGCCTCCGGCGTGACCGACGCCGTCCAGGTCGGCGCGGGCGTCTGGTTCGCGGGCGCCGCGATCCTGTTGTCCGGCGCCGCCGCCGCCGTCGCGGCTATCGCGGGTGGCGCCGAGCGCGACGACGTCGACCTCACCGAGCGCCGCGCCAACACCACTTTGACCGCGCCGCTGGCGGCCGCCGCCCTCTTCGGCATCGGCGCCTTCGGCCTGCCCGCGATCAAGGCGCCCGCCCTGGTCGCCCCCGGCGTCTGGACCGAGTTCCGGCTCGCCTCCTGGGGCCTGCTGCTGGCGCTGCTCGTCCTGCTCGCGGTCATCGCGATCGCCCCGGTCGCGCGGCAGGCGCGCGCGAGCGCCCTGCTGCTCGGGGCCGCCGGGCTCGTCGGCACGCACCTGCTGGAGTACCCGCTCACCGCCGCCCGCGCCGAGAACTCGGCCCCCGGCGCGGGCACCTGGTTGTCGCTGGCCTGCGTGGCAGCACTGGTGGTGGCCGCCGTGGTGGCCGTTGCCACCCGGGCGCCCGAGAGTGCCCGCCGGTGAGCGCCCGGCTGCGGGTCGTGCTCGCCGAACTCGGCGCCGACTCCGCCGCGCACCCCGTCGCGCGCGAACTGCGGGACGCGGGTGCCGAGGTGATCTACACCGGCCACGCGGCGAGTCCGGCCCAGGTCGTGGACACCGTGCTGCAGGAGGATGCTGACGCCGTCGCGGTCGACGAGCGCGGTGACACCGTGGCCGCCCTGCTCGCCGAGCGCGACGCCGCCGACATCGTGGTGCTGGGTCTCGGCGACGCGGTGGCCTGGGCCGCCGCCCACCACGGCCGGTGACCGAACTCACCGGGTGCCAAGTGTCGACCGAATGCGCTGGTCGCTAGGGTTTCCTGCGTCCGACAGCAGCACGTCGACACCGGAGTCAGGAGACTGTCGAGTGGACCTGTACGAGTACCAGGCGAAGGATCTCTTCGCCGCCCACGGGGTCCCGGTCCTGCCGGGCGACGTGGCAAGCACCGCCGAGGAAGCCCGCGGCATCGCGGAGCGGCTCGGCCAGACCGTTGTCATCAAGGCGCAGGTCAAGACCGGCGGACGCGGCAAGGCGGGCGGCGTGAAGCTCGCCGACGACCCGACCGACGCCCACGCCAAGGCCGAGGCCATCCTCGGGCTCGACATCAAGGGCCACATCACCCGCAAGGTGCTGGTGACCGTCGCGTCCGACATCGCCGAGGAGTACTACTTCTCCTTCCTGCTCGACCGCGCCAACCGCACCTTCCTCGCGATGGCGTCGGCCGAGGGCGGCATGGACATCGAGCAGCTCGCCGTGGAGCGCCCGGAGGCGCTGGCCAAGATCGCGATCGACGCCATCGAGGGCGTCGACCTGGCCAAGGCGCGGGAGATCGCCGCCGCCGCCAAGATCCCGGCCGCGGTCGCCGACCAGGCCGCCGACGTCATCGTCAAGCTGTGGGCCGCCTTCGTGGCCGAGGACGCGACGCTGGTCGAGGTGAACCCGCTGGTCCGCGACCCGCAGGACAAGGTCATCGCGCTGGACGGCAAGGTCACCCTCGACGAGAACGCCGGCTTCCGGCACCCGGCGCACGCCGACCTGGTGGACAAGGACGCGGAGGACCCGCTGGAGGCCGCCGCCAAAGAGAAGGACCTCAACTACGTCAAGCTCGACGGCGAGGTCGGCATCATCGGCAACGGCGCCGGTCTGGTCATGTCCACTTTGGACGTCGTGGCCTACGCGGGCGAGAAGCACAATGGTGTGAAGCCCGCCAACTTCCTCGACATCGGCGGCGGCGCGTCCGCCGAGGTGATGGCTGACGGCCTGCACATCATCCTCGGCGACCCCGCGGTCAGGTCGGTGTTCGTCAACGTCTTCGGCGGCATCACCGCGTGCGACGAGGTCGCCAACGGCATCGTCGAGGCGCTCAAGCTACTGGGCGACGAGGCCACCAAGCCGCTGGTCGTCCGGCTCGACGGCAACAACGTCGACGAGGGCAGGCGCATCCTGGCCGAGGCCAACCACCCGCTGGTGACCGTGGTGGACACGATGGACAACGCGGCCGACAAGGCCGCCGAGCTCGCGGCTGCGGCAGCGGAATAGGGAGCGATCTGCTGTGTCGATTTTCCTCACCGAGCAGAGCAAGGTCATCGTCCAGGGCATGACCGGCTCCGAGGGCACCAAACACACGGGCCGGATGCTCAAGTCCGGCACCAACATCGTCGGCGGCGTCAACCCGCGCAAGGCGGGCACCAAGGTCGAGATCGAGGGCGTCTCGCTGCCGGTCTTCGCGACCGTCGCCGAGGCCATGGAGGCGACCGGCGCGGACGTCTCGGTCATCTTCGTGCCGCCGAAGTTCGCCAAGGACGCCGTCATCGAGGCGATCGACGCCGGGATCGGCCTGGCCGTGATCATCACCGAGGGCATCCCGGTGCACGACTCGGCGTACTTCTGGGCGCACGCGGTTGCCAAGGGCAACGCGACGCAGATCATCGGCCCGAACTGTCCCGGCCTGATCAGTCCCGGCAAGTCCAACGCGGGCATCATCCCGGCCGACATCACCGGCGCGGGCAAGATCGGCCTGGTGTCGAAGTCCGGCACGCTGACCTACCAGATGATGTTCGAGCTGCGCGACATCGGCTTCTCGTCGGCGGTCGGCATCGGCGGCGACCCGATCATCGGCACCACGCACATCGACGCGCTCGCCGCGTTCGAGCAGGACCCGGACACCGAACTGATCGTGATGATCGGCGAGATCGGCGGCGACGCCGAGGAGCGGGCCGCGGCCTACATCGCCGAGCACGTCACCAAGCCGGTTGTCGGCTACGTGGCGGGCTTCACCGCCCCCGAGGGCAAGACCATGGGCCACGCGGGCGCCATCGTCTCCGGCTCGGCGGGCACCGCGCAGGCGAAGAAGGAGGCCCTGGAGGCCGCCGGGGTCAAGGTCGGCAAGACGCCGTCGGAGACCGCGTCCCTCGCGCGTGAGCTGTTCCAGGCGCGCGGCTGATCGATTGCCGGCATGGTGGGGCCGGACGCAGGTAGCGTCCCGCCCCGGCTGTTTCCCGGCCCGCACGGAACCCGCACCTGCCGGTGTCCGTCGAAATGTCGAGATGGGCTAGCGTTTTCGCCAGCTCTGAATGTTCCAATCGCGTCGAGTCGAACTTGAGGAGATGCACGCGATGACCTACCCAGGCGGTGCGCCGGGCGGATACCCGGGCCCAGGACCGCAGCAGCCACCGCAGGGTTACGGCCCCGCACCCGTCGCGGGCGGCGGCCCCAAGCTCGGCATGGCGCAGATCCTGCACTTGGCGGTCGCGGGCCTCGGGTTGCTGAACCTGTTCCTCGGCTTCGCGTCGGTGGCGGGCGAGGCGGGCTTCTACGAGAGCGCGTTCGGCTGGGTGCCCGCCCTGCTGTTCATGGGCGGCATGCTGGCGCTCGGCGCGATCCTGCCGGGCGACCGGAAGGTCGGCGTCAGCTCGGTCGCGGTCACCCTCGGCGGCGCGCTCGGCTTTCTGTTCACCGTCATCGCCTTCGACGCGGAGATGAAGGCGGGCGCCATCATGGTGCTCATCTTCGGCATCCTGCAGTCCATCGGGGCCGTGGTGGCGCTGCTGTTCGAGGTCGGCGTCATCAAGCCGCCGCAGCCCGGTATGGCCCAGCCCGGCCACTTCGGCCAGCCCGGCGGCTACAACCCGGCGTCCGGCCAGTTCCAGCAGCCGATGCAGCCCAACCCGTACGGTCAGCCGATTCCCGGCCAGCAGACCACGTTCGCGCCGCAGCAGGGCCAGTTCGGCCAGCAGCCGCCGCCGGGTACGCCCCCGGGCGGCTACCCGCAGCAGCAGGGCTGAGAGCTTCCACGACAGGGGCGGTACCGGACATCCGGTGCCGCCCCTGTCGTTTGTGACCGTGTTCACCGGATCGGTTGACAGGCGGCGTGGCTCGGTCGGCCGGGCGCGGCCGTGCTGTCAGAGTGGCCGCATGGCGTTGCCGTCCGACCTGGTGGAGGCCGACGCCGACCTGGTCGAACCGCAGGTCGGCGCGGCTGTCCGCGCGCGGGTGCTGGCGGTCGCGGCCCTCGGTCCGTTGCTCGCCGGGTACGCGGCCGTGGCCGCGCTGCTCGCGCTGGTCACCGCGATCGCGCCGCTGGCGCACTTCTCCACCGTCGGCGTGCTCGGCGCCGCGTTGCCCGGCTGGCTCGCCGCCCACCAGGTCCCGCTCGGCGTGCAGGGCCACCTGCTGGGCGCGCTGCCGCTGTTGCCGACCCTGCTGGTGCTGCTGATGGTCGCCCGCACCGCGGCGGGCGCTGCCGAGCGGATCGGCGTGCGCGGCCCGCGCGACGCCGCGCACGTCGTGTTCGTCGTCGTCGCCGCGCACGCGGCGTTCGGTCTGGCCGTGGCCCTGTTCATCTCCGGCGGCGAGGTCACGGTCGACCCGCTGGCGGGGTTCTACTACCCGGCGCTGCTGGCCGGGCTGGCCGCGAGTCTGGGCGTGGTGCGCCAGGCCGGGCTGCCCGCGTGGGTGGCCGAGCGGGTCGACGTCCTCGCCCTGCGCGGCCTGCGCGCGGGGCTGCTGGCGGTCGCGGCGCTGCTGGCTGTCGGCGCGCTGGTGACGGCGTTCGGCCTGGTCACGTCGTTCGACACGGCCAAGGGCATGTTCGCTTTGGACGGCCTGGGTGGCGGCGTCGGCATGCTCCTGCTGTCCGCGGGCTACCTGCCCAACGCCGTGGTCGCGGGTACCGCGTTCGCGGCCGGGCCGGGGTTCGCGCTGGGGTCGGTGTCCGTCGGGCCGCTGGATTTCTCCGGCGGTCCGGTGCCCGCGCTGCCGCTGCTCAGCGCGTTGCCCGAGCGGTACGCGCCGTGGTGGCTGCTGCTGTTCGCGCTGCCCGCGGCGGTGGGCGTGCTGGTGGGCAGGGTGCTGCGGGATGTCGACGAATCGCCGACAGCGCGGCTGCGCGCGGTCGCGGTGGCCTCGGTGGTGGTGGCGCTGAGCTTCGCGATCCTGGGCGGCAGCGCGGGCGGCGCGCTCGGCGGCGGCCCCTTCGACCCGCTCGACCTGCGGGCCGCGCTGCTGTCGGTCGCGTTGGTCGGCTGGGTCGCCGTGCCGGGCGCGCTGGTGGCGTGGTTCGGCGGACCGCACCCGGTTTCGGACGGCCCGACCGGCCTGTTGGACGACGCTGAGGACGACTCGGACGAAGATCCCGTCGAGGACGACCCTGCCGAGGATCTTGCCGAAGACTCCGCTGAAGACCCTGCTGAAGATGCTGCCGATGAGTCTGCCGAAGAGGCCGTTGACGAGTCCCTCGAAGAGACCGACGCCGACCCCGACGAGCCCGAGGAGCCAGTCGCGGGCCGCTGAGCAAGATCAATCCCGCACGGAATACGCTGGGGCTATCCCGTTCCAGCCCTCGCAGGAGTCCACGCTGACCGCCCAGTACCAGCCCGCCGCGCCCGCCAGGGTCGTCGTTCTGGTGTCCGGGACCGGCACCCTGTTGCAGGCCCTGCTCGACGAGACCAGCGGTCCGCTGCGCGTGGTCGCCGTCGGCGCCGACCGGGGCGGCATCGAGGGCCTCGCCCGCGCCGAACGCGCGAACCTGCCCGCGTTCGCCGTCCGGCTCAGTGATCACCCGGATCGGGCGGCCTGGGACAAGGCGCTCACCGAGGCAGTCGCCGCGCACCGCCCCGACCTGGTGGTGTCCGCCGGGTTCATGAAGATCCTCGGCCCCGCGTTCCTCGACCGGTTCGGCGGTCGCGTGGTCAACACCCATCCCGCGCTGCTGCCCGCGTTCCCCGGGGCGCACGCGGTCGCCGATGCGCTCGCCTACGGCGTTCGGGTCACCGGCAGCACAGTGCACCTGGTCGACAGCGGCGTGGACACCGGCCCGATCATCGCCCAGGCCGCCGTCGAGGTGGCGCCGGGCGACGACGAGGCCACCCTGCACGAACGGATCAAGGCGGTGGAGCGGCGGCTCCTGGTCGACGTGGTGACCAGGATGGCGCGCGACGGATACACCGTAGACGGACGAAAGGTGAGCATCCCGTGACGGAGTCTGCCCAGCGGCGGCGGCCGGTCCGCCGAGCGCTGATCGGCGTGTCGGACAAGGCCGGTCTCCTGGAGTTGGCCACCGGCCTGCACACGGCCGGGGTGGAGATCGTGTCCACCGGCGGCACCGCGAAGACCCTCGCCGACGCGGGCGTGCCGGTCACCCCGGTCGAGCAGGTCACCGGCTTCCCCGAGTCGCTCGACGGCCGGGTGAAGACACTGCACCCGCACGTGCACGCCGGTCTGCTCGCCGACACCCGCAACCCCGCGCACGTCGAGCAGCTCGACCAGCTCGGCATCGCGCCGTTCGACCTGCTCGTGGTGAACCTGTACCCGTTCGTGAAGACGGCGGCGTCGGGCGCGTCGGTCGAGGAGTGCGTCGAGCAGATCGACATCGGCGGCCCGGCCATGGTGCGCGCCGCGGCCAAGAACCACGCCTGCGTGGCTGTCGTCGTCGACCCAGCCCGCTACGACTGGGTGCTCGCCGAGGTCGCCGCGGGTGGTTTCACCCTGGCCGACCGGCAGGCGCTGGCGGGCGCCGCGTTCCGGCACACCGCGTCCTACGACGTCGCGGTGGCGTCCTGGATGGGCAGCTTCCTCGCCCCCGACGACGAGGGTTCGGGCTTCCCCGGCTGGGTCGGCGCGACGTGGCAGCGCCGGAACGTGCTGCGCTACGGCGAGAACCCCCACCAGCGCGCCGCCCTCTACACCCAGGGCGACGGTTCCCCTGGCCTGGCCACCGCGACGCAGTTGCACGGCAAGGAGATGTCGTACAACAACTACGTCGACGCCGACGCCGCCTGGCGCGCCGCCCACGACCACACCGCGGCCTGCGTGGCGATCATCAAGCACGCCAACCCGTGCGGCATCGCGGTGTCCGATGTGGACATCGCGGACGCGCACCGCAACGCACACGCGTGCGACCCGGTCAGCGCGTTCGGCGGGGTCATCGCCGCCAACCGCGAGGTCAGCGTGGCCATGGCCGAGCAGGTCGCGGAGGTCTTCACCGAGGTCGTGGTGGCCCCCTCGTACGCCGACGGCGCGGTGGATGTGTTGGCCCGCAAGAAGAACGTGCGCGTCCTGGTGGCCGTCCCACCCCGCCGCGGCGGCGCCGAACTGCGCCAGGTGACCGGCGGCCTGCTCCTGCAGACCATGGACACCCTCGATGCCGAGGGCGACAACCCCGCCAAGTGGACCTTGGCCACCGGCGCGGCCGTCGACGACGCCACCCTGGCCGACCTCGCCTTCGCGTGGCGGGCCTGTCGCGCGGTCAAGTCCAACGCCATCCTGCTGGCCCACGCGGGCGCCACCGTCGGCTGCGGCATGGGCCAGGTCAACCGCGTCGACGCCGCCCGGCTCGCGGTGTCCCGCGCGGGCGAACGGGCCACCGGCGCGGTGGCAGCGTCTGACGCGTACTTCCCGTTCCCGGACGGCCTGCAGGTACTGGTCGACGCCGGGGTCCGCGCCATCGTCCAACCGGGCGGCTCGGTGCGCGACGCCGAGGTCATCGCCGCCGCCGAGGCAGCGGGCGTGGCGCTCTATCTCACCGGGACACGCCACTTCGCGCACTAGCTTGACAGGGCTGGAGGGCGCGGTAGTGTTGGCGATGTCGAACAAGTGTTCGAACGGGTGACGGGGTCGAGGCCGTTGTCCCGGCCGCCGTCTCCCCACGGCTGTTCCGCGTATTGAGCGGTACGCGTGACGACGTGGGGAGGTCGCGGTGTGGTCGCTGGCTGCTTTCGGCGCGGGGAAGTATCCGGGAGCAGCCAGCGATCCTGTTTCGTCCGAAGTGGACAGTGAGGGTCCGTCTCCGGTCGAGGGGTCCGCCACGGGTGGGCGCTATTCGGGGTCATCCCGCGTGGTCCCTCGTCTCGTTACTCTGGTTGATCACCCGGTCACTCTGGTCGATCGCTCGGCTGGTTTGGTCGATGGCCCGGTCACTCGGGTTGACCGCTCGGTCGGCGCGTTTGACCGTGGCTCGGCGACTTCGTTCGGTGGTCGCTCGGGGATCACGCCGTTCTGTCGTCCCGCTGCTTCGCCCCGCTCCGACCCTCGGTTCGATGCCCACTGCGCCTCGCCCGATGGCCATTGCTTGGCCTTCTTGGATGGCTGCTCTGCCGTGCTAGATGGCCGCTCCGCTTCATCCGGCGGCTGCGCCGCCCCGTTCAGTGGCCGCCGCTGTGTTTGATGACCGCCCCATCCCGGTTGATGACCGCCCCATCCCGGTTGATGACCGCTGCCCCCCGCTCGATGGCCGCCCCATCCCGTTCGATGGGAGCCTGGTCGTCTCGCGCAATCGCCGTTCCGCCCGCGTTCGCGATCCCTTCCCGTCCCACCTCCGCGCCACCGCCCTGTCCAACCGCCGTCCCGACCTGACCCGCGACACCGCCACCAACCTCGCCACCGCGCGCGAAGCCCAAGCCCGCGCCCGCAGCCACCCCCGCGCCGACAAGCGCGTCCCCGATGCGTCCGGTGAGAGCCGACTTCTCCCCGTCCGAGCCGATCTCGCCGCCCTCTTGCCGTGGGGCGGCCTGCGCCGCGGCGGCACCGTCGCGGTCCGCGACTCCGCGTCCCTGCTACTCACCCTCCTGGCCGAGCCCACCGCTCGCGGCTGGTGGGGGGCGGTGGTGGGGCTGCCCGACCTCGGTGTCCTCGCCGCCGGGGAGTTGGGGGTGGCGGTCGACCGGCTCGCGCTGGTGCCCAGTCCGGGCGGCGATCTGCCAGGCGTGGTCGCCGCCCTGCTCGACGGGTTCGACATGGTCGCCGTCGCCATCCCGAAGATCACCGACGCGCACGCCCGCAGGCTCTCGGCGCGGGCCCGCAGCCGCGGCTCGGTCCTGCTTCCGTTCGGCGCGTGGCCGGGCGCCGACCTCGAACTGCGCTGCACCCGCGGCCGCTGGTCGGGCCTCGGCTCGGGCCACGGGCACCTCCGTGCCCGTCAGGTCGACGTCCACGCTCGGGGCCGCGGTGCCGCCGCCCGCCCGGTCCGCGTCTCCCTCACCTTGCAGGGTTCGCCGAGCCCTCCGCCGCCGCCCGCACATGATCGTTCCGCAGTCGGATGAGCAGGCGGGCCGAACGGCGCGGCGAATCGACCACACCGATCGCGATCCGCCGAGCGTAGTTGTCCACACCCCCGACTTGACGACTTCTCCCATCGAACGTATGTTCGATCTCAGCGCGAGTCGGCTCCCCACGACGAACGCCCCGCCTACCAGCCTGACCATGGGGAGAAGCCGTGTCCGCCGTCCGCCTGCTCGTCGTCTGGTGTCCTGACTGGCCGGTCGTCGCCGCTGGCGCGGTCAACGGGCTTTCCGTCGACGCCCCGGCCGTGGTGGTGGCCGCGAACCGGGTCGTCTCGGCCAACGCGCCCGCCCGTGCCGAGGGCGTGCACCGGGACATGCGCCGCCGGGAGGCCCAGGGCAGCTGCCCCGACCTCGACGTCTTCCCCGACGACCCCGACCGCGACGCCCGGCTGTTCGAGCCGGTGGTCGCGGCGGTCGAGGAGTTGGCGGTCGGGGTCGAGGTGGTGCACCCCGGGCTGGTGGCCGTCCCGGCGCGCGGGCCCTCCTCCTACTTCACCACCGAGCAGGCCGCCGCCGAGCGGCTGATCGACCAGGTCGCCGCCCGCACCGGCGCCGAGTGCCAGATCGGGATCGCGGACGGCCTGTTCGCCGCCACCCTCGCCGCCCACCGCGGGCTGCTCGTCGCGCCCGGGGGCAGCGCCGAGTTCCTTGCCCCGCTGAGCATCCGCGAGCTGCGGCCCAGCCGCGCGGAGCTGGTCGACCTGCTGCGCAGGCTCGGCATCCGCACCCTCGGCGCCTTCGCCGCGCTCGCCCCGGGCGACGTGGCCTCCCGGTTCGGCGCCGACGCCGAGTTCGCCCACCGCCTCGCCCGCGGCCTGCAGGAACGCCCGCCGTCCCGCAGGCGCCCGCCTGCCGACCTGTCCGTCACGCACAACCCCGACCCGCCCATCGACCGGGTCGACGCCGCCGCCTTCGTCGCCCGCGGCCTCGCCGAGCGGCTGCACGCCGGGCTGGCCGCGCACGGCCTGGCGTGCACGCGCCTCGGCATCCACGCGGCCACGGCCAACGGTGAGGAGCTGAGCCGGGTGTGGCGCTGCGCCGAGCCGCTCACGCCGTCCGGCATCGCCGACCGGGTCCGCTGGCAGCTCGACGGCTGGCTCCGCGGCACCAGCCGCCCCAGTGCGGGCATCACCCTGCTGCGCCTCGAACCGGAGGAGACCGTCGAGGGCCGCGCCCTGCAACTCGGCCTCTGGCAAGGCGGCCACGACGAGCAGGCCGAGCGCGCCGCCCGCGCGATGGTCCACGTGCAGGGCCTGCTCGGCCCGGACGGCGTGCTGACCCCGGTCCTCGGCGGCGGCCGCGGCCCCGCCGACCAGGTCCGCCTGGTCCCCTGGGGCGACGAGCGCACCCCCGCCGCCGCCCCCGACCAACCCTGGCCGGGCCGATTACCCGCCCCGTCCCCGGCCACCGTGCCGGTCCGGCCGCTGCCCGCCGTCGTGCTCGACCGCGACGGCGCCGAGGTCCAGGTCACCGGCCGCTTCCGGCTCTCCGGGGAGCCCGCCGGGGTGGCCGTCGGCGGCGGCAGGCCGCGGCGGGTCGTGGGCTGGGCTGGGCCGTGGCCCGCCGACGAGCGCTGGTGGGACCCAGCGGTCGCGCGCAGGCGCGCCCGGTTGCAGGTGCTGCTCGCCGAGCAGTCCGAAGAGGACAGTCAAGACGCGCTCCTGCTGGTGCGCGAAAACGAGAAATGGTCCGTGGAAGGGATATACGACTGATGACCTACGACGACGAGCAGCCCGCCGCGGTCGACTGGATCGACCTGCTGGATCTGGCCGCCCTGATCCCGGAGCAGCGCCGCTCCCCGGAGAACGGCCCGCCGGAGCGCTGATGGGCTGGCACAACCCCCCGGTGCGCTGGTCGGAGCTGGAGCGCATCCTCTCCGGCCGCCCACCCGACATCGGCGACGGCGGCGACAGCCCCGCCTGGACCCGGCGCCGCGACCGGTACGTGGCCCCGGCGGGTGTCGGCCCGCCCGGCGTCACCGACCACGCCGACGGCGATTCCCGCGTGCCCTACGCCGAGCTGCACTGCCACTCCAACTTCAGCTTCCTCGACGGCGCCAGCCACCCCGAGGAGCTGGTCGAGGCGGCGTCGCTGCTCGGTCTCGACGCGGTCGCGCTCACCGACCACGACGGCATGTACGGGGTGGTCCGGTTCGCCGAGGCGGCCAGGGAACTGGGCATGCGCACGGTGTTCGGCACCGAGCTGACCCTGGGCCTGACCGCCCCGCAGAACGGCGCCGCCGACCCCGATGGCGAGCATCTGCTGCTGCTCGCCGACGGCCAGGAGGGCTACCACCGGCTGTGCCGCGTCCTCACCTCCGCCCACCTGCGCGGCGAGGAGAAGGGCAAGCCGGTCTACGACCTGGTCGAGGTCGTCGAGGAGACCCGCGGGCACTGCGTGGTGCTCACCGGCTGTCGCAAGGGCGCGGTCCGCGGCGCGCTCGCCGAGTCCGGTCCGGCGGCCGCGTTCGAGCAGTTGCGCCTGCTGGTCAGCGCCTACAGCCCCGACCGGGTGTTCGTGGAACTGGTCGATCACGGCCTGCCCGACGACACCGACCGCAACGACGTGCTCGCCAAGATGGCCGCCGACCTCGGCCTGCCCACGATCGCCACGAACGCCGTCCACTACGCGCACCCCGCCCGGGGCCACCTCGCCGCCGCCATGGCCGCGGTGCGCGCCCGCCGCAGCCTCGACGAGCTGGCGGGCTGGCTGCCCCCGTCGCCCACCGCGCACCTGCGCACGGGGGAGGAGATGCACGCCCGCTTCGCCCGCCACCCGGGCGCGGTGCGGCGCGCGGCCGTGCTCGGCGTGCAGATCGCCTTCGACCTGCGTCTGGTCGCCCCCGAGCTGCCGCCCTTCGACGTGCCGGACGGGCACACCGAGATCACCTTCCTCAGGAAGCTGACCTACGAGGGCGCCGCGCGGGAGTACGGGTCCGCGGCCGAGCGCCCGCGCGCCTACGCGCAGCTCGCGCACGAGCTGCGGGTCATCGAGGAGCTGGGGTTCCCCGGCTACTTCCTCGTGGTCTGGGAGATCGTGAAGTTCTGCCGGGACAACGACATCCTCTGCCAGGGCCGCGGTTCGGCGGCCAACTCGGCGGTCTGCTTCGCCCTCGGCATCACCCGGGTCGACGCGGTCCGCTGGGAGCTGCTGTTCGAGCGGTTCCTCGCCCCGGCCCGCGACGGCCCGCCCGACATCGACCTCGACATCGAGTCCGACCGCCGCGAGGAGGCCATCCAGTTCGTCTACCGCATATACGGCAGGCGCCACGCCGCGCAGGTGGCGAACGTGGTCACCTACCGGGCCAAGTCCACGATCCGCGACATGGCCAAGGCGCTGGGCTACTCCCCGGGCCAGCAGGACGCGTGGAGCAAGCAGATCGATCGCTGGGGGCCGCTGCGGTCCACGATGGGCGACAATCACCTCGACGTCCCCGATGCGGTGCTCGAACTGGCCGGGCAGTTGGAGAACTTCCCGCGCCACCTGGGCATCCACTCCGGTGGCATGGTCATCTGCGACCGCCCGGTCAGCGAGGTCTGCCCGGTGGAGCCCGCCCGGATGGCCGACCGCACGGTCCTGCAGTGGGACAAGGACGACTGCGCCGCCGTCGGCCTGGTCAAGTTCGACCTGCTGGGCCTGGGCATGCTCTCCGCGCTGCACTACGTGGTCGACCTCGTCGCCGAGCACCACGGAGTCCGGGTCGACATCGGCGCGCTCGACCTGGCCGACGCGGCCGTCTACGACATGTTGTGCCGCGCCGATTCGGTCGGAGTGTTCCAAGTGGAGAGTCGGGCGCAGATGGCGACGCTGCCCCGGCTGCGGCCCCGCGAGTTCTACGACCTGGTCGTCGAGGTCGCGCTGATCCGCCCGGGCCCGATCCAGGGCGGTTCGGTGCACCCCTACATCCGGCGCAAGAACAAACTGGAGAAGATCACCTACGACCACCCGCGCCTGGAGAACGCGCTGCGCAAGACGCTGGGGGTGCCGCTGTTCCAGGAGCAGTTGATGCAGATGGCCGTCGACGTCGCCGACTTCACCCCGGCCGAGGCCGACGAACTGCGCCGCGCCATGGGCGCCAAACGGTCCACCCGCCGGATGGAGCGGCTGCGCGAGCGCTTCTACGCGGGCGCGGCGGGCCACGGTATCGATGCGGCACTGGCCGGGCGCATCTACGAGAAGCTGATGGCCTTCGCCAACTTCGGCTTCCCGGAGAGCCACGCGCTGAGCTTCGGCTACCTGGTGTTCGCCAGCGCCTGGTTCAAGCTGTACCACCCGGCCGCGTTCTGCGCCGCCCTGCTGCGCGCGCAGCCGATGGGCTTCTACTCGCCCCAGTCGCTGGTCGCCGACGCCCGGCGGCACGGGGTCACCGTCCGCGGGCCCGACATCAACGCCAGCCGCGCGCACGCCACCCTGGAACCGGTCGAGCCGGGCGGCGCCGAACAGGCCGTGCGGCTGGGACTCGGCGCGGTCCGCACCATCGGCGACGACCTGGCCGACCGCATCGTCGCCGAGCGCGGCGCCACCCCCTACGGCGACATGGTCGACCTGGCCCGCCGCGTCCCGCTGGCCCGCGCCCAGATCGAGGCGCTGGCCACGGCGGGCGCGTTCGGCTGCTTCGGCCTCCGCCGCCGCGCGGCCCTGTGGGCGGCGGGGGCCGTGGCGGGTGAACGGCCCGACCGACTGCCCGGCACCGCGGTCGGCGTGCACGCGCCCGAACTGCCCGGCATGGACGAGATCGAGGTCGCCGTCGCCGACGTGTGGGCCACCGGCCTGTCCCCGGACAGCTTCCCCACCCAGTTCATCCGCGAGCACCTCACCCGCCTCGGCGCCCGGTCCGCCGCCGAACTGTCCAAAGTAGACACAGGAACCCGGGTCCTGCTCGGCGGCGCGGTCACCCACCGGCAGCGCCCGCAGACCGCGGGCGGGGTCACCTTCCTCAACATCGAGGACGAGACCGGCATGGTCAACGTGGTCTGCTCACCCGGCCTGTGGACCCGCTACCGCCGCGTCGCCCGCGGCAGCTCCGCCCTGCTGGTCCGCGGCATCGTGGAGAGCGTCGACGGCGTGGTCAGCCTCTACGCCGACCGATTACAGCACCTAGAACTGCGCATCCCGGCGAAGTCCCGCGACTTTCGCTGACCCCGGTGGTCGCACATCCTGGTCACTGCGCAACGCGGGGGTCGCGCAGCCCGCGAGTTGCGGGGCGGCCCTCCACGGTCTCCTCCAGTTCGAGGCGGGGGCGGCTGGCGCGCAAATTCCCGGGTGCGGATCACCTGGTAGGTCCCGGACTGTCGGGGCGGCGTGACAGGGTGGGGTCGTGGAGACCATCGGTGAGGACTACCGCGACAGCGACCTGCACGGCCGGCACTGGGAGCAGCGGCACTTCACCGACTGCGACTTCGGCGACGCCGACCTGCGCGGCCTGGTCACGTCCGGCTGCACCTTCACCCGCTGCGATTTCACCCGAGCCGACCTCGGCGAGTCCAAACACAAGGCCACGGCGTTCCGCTCGTGCACCTTCGACCGCACCACGCTCACCGACAGCGACTTCGTCGCGTGCAGCCTCATCGGCTCCACATTCCTCGACTGCAGGCTGCGCCCGCTCACCCTGCGCGACACCGACCTCACCCTCGTCGGCATGACCGGCGCCGCCCTGCGCACGACCACGTTGACCGGCCTGCGCTTCCGCGAGGCCAACCTCATCGAAGCCGACCTGCGCGACACCGACCTGCGCGAGGCCGACCTGTCCGGCGCCCGACTGCGCGGCGCCAACCTCAGCGGCGCTGACCTGCGGGGTGCCCGCATCACCGCCGACGGCCTGGTCCAGGCCAACCTGCGCGGTGCCCGCGTCGACCTCGACACCGCTGTCGCGTTCGCCGCCGCCCACGGCTTGGTGATCGACTAGTCGACTTCGGTGGATGGCTCCGGCCGCGACGGACTGGGCGGCGCTTGTTGCCGCGCATGACGGCTCCGGGCGCGTCAGGGCCTGCTTGGCGGCTCCCGATCGGCGACCTCGACCAGGTGTCCGCTGTCCACCAGTTCGGCGACCGACCGGCCGAGCAGGTAGGCGGTGCCGCCGCCCGGCTGTTCGAACCACGGGATGGCGACGCCGGTCAACGCCTCCGTCGGCCGCATCACCCGGTAGGCGCGGTAGGGCCTGCTCACCCAGTCCGGCACCAGCGACCGACGCTCGAACGGTGTGCCCGCGGCGTAGGTCAGGTTGCCGCCGGGCTCGCCGTATCGGTCGATCTCGGTGCCGGGCGCCAGTTCCAGCAGTTGCTTGCCGCGGAACAGGGTCAGCGGGGGCTCGCCTGGCCGGGGCTGGATCGGCCAGTCCTGTGGCCTGCGGACCGATCCCGGTTGTCCCGCCGGTTCGACCCTGCGGGGCGCGGTGCGGCGGGGTTCGAGGTCGTCATCGTCGTCGTCGAATCGGGGGATGGGGGCCGCCATCGTCGGCTCCGGCTCCGGCCTGCCTGAGCCGCCGAAGGACGAGACGGGGGCGGTGACCGTCGGGGCCGGCTCCGCCCGGCGCGCGCCACCGGATGTCGGGTGGTCGGGTGCCGTGGTGCCGCCGAACATCGGGCTGGGCGCGGCGTGCTCTGGCGTGCCGCTGCCGTATGTGGGGCTGGGCGTGGCGTGCTCTGGTGCGGTGCCGCCGAAGATGAGGTTTGGTGTGGCGGGCGCTGGTGCGCTGCCGCCGAACGTCGGGCTTGCCGCGGCGTGTTCGGGCGTGCTTGGGGCGGCGTGTTCGTGGGTGGGGCTGCCGAAGGTGGGGCTTGGGGCGGCGTGTTCGTGGGTGGGGCTGCCGAACGCCTGGCGTGGCGTGGCGTGTTCGGGTTCGCGGCTGCCGCCGAATGGTGGGCTTGCCGGTTCCGGTGTGGCGCCGAATCGGTGCTCGGGCCTGCTGGTGTCGTCGAAAATCGGGTCCGGCGTGGTGGTGCCGCCGAACGAGTGGCCTGGTTCCGGTGTGTTGTCGCCGGGGTCAGACACCGAGGGTTCCGGCTTGGTTGCCTCGCCGAACGACCGGGTTGGCGTGCTGCCGAGTGGTTCCGATGCCGCCTGTTCTGGCTTGGTGGTGCCGCCGAACAGTGGGCTCGGCGTGTGGTGCTCCGGGACGCTGGTGCTGTCGAAGAGTCTGCGATCCCGTGCGCCGCTGTCCACGGCCTGATCGCGCTCCGGCGTGTCAGCGCCGCCGAAGAGGGAGTTCGCCGGGCGTTGGGGTTCGCCGCCGAACGCGCGGTCTGGCGCGCTGGAGTCGAACAGTGCGCCCGGCGGGTCTGACACGTCCGTGTCGCCGAAGAGTGAGGTCGCGCCGGCGGACGGATCGTGTTCCCCGTTGGTCGGGTCGCTGAGTGGGTTTGCGGGAGTGCGGGTGAACGCTTCCTCGGGCCTGGTCTCGTCGCCGACTGGATCGTCGCTGTGGGATCGGGCGGGCTCCGGCATGCTCACGGTGTCGAACGACGGGACCGGCGCCGCCACTGTCGCGGACGGGACCGGCCGCGCACCGCTCGACCGCCTGCCGACGTGTGCGGGTTGGAACAGGTCGTCGCCCGTGGGGCCGGATTGGACTGGTCGCGGCGACGGTGACACTGGGCGCCGGGTGCGGCGGTCGTACTCGTCATCGTCGTCGTCTTCGAGGTCGGCGATGGACGCGCGGACCGTGCTGGGGCCGGGATCGGGCGCCTGCGCGGGCGTGGGGTCGAGCAGGATCTTGCCCATCAGGAACGCCGCCGCGTCGGCTGCGTCGGTGAACACCGCGGGCGCCACGAACTGCCGGTCGAACCAGCCGACTCGCCAGCCGTCGCCGGTCTGTTCCATCGTCCACGCCGCGCCCTCTGGCGAGCCGATTCGGTACCGCGAGTCGGGCACGCCGAGGTCGGCCAGACGGGCGCGCACGGTGTCGACGGTCTCCGCGGTCGGCCGCTGAACCGGCAGCGCCACGGCGGGCGTGTCCGGTGCCGGCGCGGCTACGTCGTGGTGTTGCGCCGCCGGAGACCACGTCCCGACTGGCGCGACCGTGGCCTCCTCGGCGGTCGCGGACTCACTCGGCGCGGTCCGGCCCCAGGACTCCGAGAGACCGGAATCCCAACTTTCGGCAGGCACACCCGCGTCCTCGACGCCTTGGACGGCGACGTCGTGGGCCAGGTCGTGGTGGGCCAGGTCGTGGTGGGCCAGGTCGTCATGGGAAACGTCGTCTTGGACCGGGTCGTCTTGGACCGGGTCGTAGTGGGCAACGTCGTCATGGGCCAGGTCGTCATGGGCCAGGTCGTCGTGGGCCAGGTCGTCGTGGGCCAGGTCGTCGTGGGCAATGTCGTCGTCCGCGGCATGGGCGCCTGTGGGCGCACCGGACTCGGCTTCGGGGTCGTGCGGGCCTGCTGGATCTTCGGACAGTTCAGCGGAGTCGGACTCGGCTGTGTCGGGGCTGTCCAGCGCGGGTTCGTCCGCCTCGGCATCAGGCGCATTCGAGTGGGACGGTTCATCGAGGACGGTCGGGTCGGCAGGCAAGTCGGCCGGGCTCGCCTGCTTGCCCGCGAAGTCGCGACTGTCCGGCAGGGCAGGGGCAACCGGATCAGGGCCACCGATTCCCACCACGCCCGGCCCACTGATCCCAGGAGCACCGGCACCAGGACCAGCGATCCCGGGCCCGCCTGCGCCCGGTCCACCGACACCGAGGCCCTCCGGCCCGCCGATCCCGGGCCCACCAGGTCCGCCGATCCCGGGCCCGCCGACCCCGTGGGGTCCAGATCCACCAGGCATCGGCGCACCCATCCCAGGCGGCCCGCCGGGGATCCCGGGACGCGGACCGACCGGTCGCCGCGGGCCGCGGCCGACGAACGCCGCCGCACCGGCGCGGGCCTGGTCCTCGACCTCCGGCACCGTGAAGCCCGCGCGCCGGATGTGGTCGAGCAGGTCGGGTTCCGGGGGGACCCCGTGCGTCCGCAGGTAGTAGTTGACGGCCGCGGGCCAGATCCAGACGCCGTCGGTGTGGAAGGCGACGGGGACCGACTGCCTGCCCTCCTCGTCGAGGTGGTCGGTGTCGAAACCGCGCGGGGGACCGACCACGGGCGCGGTGTCCAGGTAGCGCAGCAGGTCGTCGCGGGACGACTCGTCCAGGGGAGCGCGGTGGATCGCGGGGCGGCCGGTCGGGCCGGTGCCGTCGAAGATGCGGGCCATTCGGAACGGCGGCCGGGCGGCGGCGATGCGGCGCACCAGCCAGTCCGGGACGTTCTCCTCGTCGCGGGGGAACATGCGCAGGTCGTCGGCGAAGGCGGGGGGCGGCGGGATCGCGGCCCACCGGGGTTCTTCCCGGTCGTACTCCAGGTTGTACGCCGAGGGCTGGTCGAGCTGGTAGCGCGCGTTGTACCAGGTGCCGCGGCCTTCCCGGTACATCCCCGCGCGCAGCCGGGCGAACAGGCCCGCGAGGTCCGGGGAGATCGGCATCTCCTCCGTGGACTCGTCGGCGAAGGTGATCCGGCCGGTGGCCTCCGTGTATCTGCCGATGGCCCGGAAGTCGACACTGATGGACTCCCAGTCCTCCGGTGCCGCGCGGAGCAACGCCAGCCCGATCTGCTTGACCAAGGCGTCCTGTTCGGTCGGGTTAAGCTGCGTCGGTTGTGCCACCCGGACATCTTCTCCTGTCGGGATGCCATCGGCATACGGTGGAGGGGGACGGTAACGCTCTGCCTGCGACGATGACACACGGTTATCAGCCCGTCGGGTCTTGTCGGTGCCATACGGCACAGTGACCCCCATGTTCGGTCCCTACCGTCAACTCGCCGCCGTGCCCGGTCTGCTGGGCCTGCTCACCTGGTCGCTGCTGGGCAGGCTGCACCTCACGGGCACCCCGCTGGCCATGGCCTTCCTGGTCGCGGGCTGGACGGGCTCCTACATCCCGGCGGGCGTCATCGGCGGCGCCTACACGGTCGGCGTCGCGCTGGGCGGACCGTTGCGCGGGCGCTCCGCCGACCGGGGCGACCCGGTCCGCATCCTGCTGGTCTTGGGCACGGCGTACGCGACGGGCATGGTCGCGCTGGCCTTCGCGCCGTCGTTACTTCCCGCGGGCGCCTGGCCGTTGATGGCCGCGCCCGCGCTGGTCACCGGCCTGCTCCAGCCCCCGGTCACCCAGATCAGCCGGGCGGCGTGGCCCCGGCTGACCGAGGGCGCCGCGCGGGAGTCGTTGTTCACGGTGGAGGCGACGCTGCAGGAGGTGCTGTTTGTCGTCGGCCCGGTGCTCACCGCGATGGCGGTAGCCGTCATCGACGCGCGGGCGGCAGTACTGCTGTGCGGTGGTCTCGCGCTGTCGGGCGCGGTCGGGTTCGCGGCGGCGATGCACCGGGTGGGTCTGCGCGAGCCGGTGCCGGTGTCCGGGCGCCGCGGCTCCGTGCTCGGCGCGCCGGGGGTGCCGGTCGCGATCCTGTTGTCGCTGTGCCTGATCGTGCCGCTGACCACGCTCGACATGATGATCGTCGCCTGGGCCAGGGAGTACGGCTCCACGGCGGCGGCCGGGGTGCTGGTCGCGGTGTGGGCGATCGGCTCCATGGTCGGCGGGCTCGTCGCGGGCGCTCGCACGGCCGCGCCCCGGCTCGCCCGCCGTGTGCTGCTGATGGCGGTGGGCATCCTGGCACTGGTGCCGGTGCTGCCCCCGGTGAACGACGGCCCGGCGTGGCTGATCGGCGCGGTGCTCGCGGTCGGCGGCCTGGCGATCGCGCCCGCGCTGGCCACGACCAACTCCGTGGTCGGCGCCCTCTCGCCGCCGGGCCGCGCCGCGGAGACCTTCGGCTGGCTGGTCACCGCCGCGACGCTGGGCTCGGCGGCCACCCTGCCGATGGTGGGCTGGCTGCTCGACCACCTCGGCCCGGCCGCCGTCGCGGCGGCCGCGGGCGCGTTGGCGCTGGCAGCGGCCGGGTTGGCGGTCGCGATGCCGAAGAACGTGCCGACGAAGGTGCCGGTGAACGCCATTTGATGCCAGCGTCCCAACTGTGCCAATCTGGGCCCATGTCCGACGGCGATCTGGCGCCGCACCTGTCCCGTCTCGGGCTGCCCGACGACGAGATCCGCGCCTACCTGTACCTGCTCCGCACCGGTCCGTCCACAGTGGAGGAGACAGCGGTCGGCTCGGCCGAGCCGATGGTCATCGTGCGCAAGGCCATGCGCAACCTGGTCGACGCGGGCCTGGTCGGCTCCGGCGGCCCGGACGGCTCGATCGTCACCCCGGTCCCGCCCGCGTCCGGCCTGCAGATCCTCAGCCGCAGGCGCGAGTCGGAACTGGAGCAGGCCAGGGTCGCCACCCTCAACGCCTACGACACGTTCCGCCGCGCCGTGTCCCCGCAGCGCACCGACGACCTCATCGAGGTGGTCACCGGCACCGCCATCGCGCAGCGCATCCAGCAGATGGAACTGAGCGCCCGCAAGGAGATCCGCAGGCTCGACTCGCCGCCGTACTTCACCGAGGGCCACGTCAACAACGCCGAGCTGGAGCAGCTCGGCCGCGGCGAGGTGACCTACAAGGTCGTCTACGCCCGCGCGTCCATCGAGGACCCGGGCCGCTACGCGCAGAACATCCAGCCGTGCGTCGCGGCGGGGGAACAGGCCAGGGTGCTGCCCGAGGTGCCGGTGAAGTTGACCATCGTCGACCAGCAGTTCGCCACGGTGTCGCTGCCGGTGGCCGAGGCCGACGTCAACCGCTCGCTGCTCGTGGTGCGGCCGAGCAGCCTGCTGTCCGCGCTGGTCGGCCTGTTCGAGGCGTCCTGGCGGCTGGCCGTGCCGCTGCACGCGGGCGCCCGCGCGCCGTCGCCGGTGCAGCCGATCGAGCAGCGGCTGCTCGGCCTGCTCGCCGCGGGCGCGAACGACGACTCGATCGCCCGCCAGCTCGGCGTCAGCAGGCGCACGGTGTTCCGGCACCTGCAGCGGCTGATGGACCACGCGGGCGCCACGTCCCGCTTCCAACTCGCCGTGCACGCCGTGCGGCACCGCTGGATCTAGGGCGGTGCGACGCCCGGGCGTGCGGGTGGTCGGGGCGGTGCTGGCGGCGTTCGGCGGGGTGATGCTCGCCGTGCAGAGCCGGGTCAACGGGCAGCTCGGCAGCCTGCTCGGCGACGGCCTGGTGGCCGCGTTGATCTCGTTCCTGGTCGGGCTGGTCATCCTGAGTGCGGCGGTGGCCGCCGTGCCGGTGCTGCGCGCGGGTATGGCGAGGTTCGTCGACAGCCTCCGCACGCGCAGGCTGCGGCCCTGGCAGTGCCTCGGCGGCGCGGCGGGCGCCTGCTACGTGACCTCGCAGGGGCTGACGGTGTCGCTGCTCGGCGTCGCGGTGTTCACCGTCGCGGTGGTCGCGGGGCAGGTGGTCAGCAGCCTGCTGGTCGACCGTGCGGGCATCGGTCCGGGTGACGCCGCGCCGATCACCCCGACCCGCGCGGTCGGCGCCGCGCTCGCCGTGGTCGCGGTCGGGGTCGCGGTGTCCGACGAGTTCGGCACGCCCGCGCAGCTCTGGCTCGCGCTGGTGCCCGCGCTCGCGGGTGCGGCGCTGGGCTGGCAGCAGGCGGTGAACGGGCTGGTCCGGGCGGCCGCCGACAGTGTTGTCGTCGCGACGACGGTCAACTTCGGCGTCGGCACCGTCGCGCTGCTGCTCGCGTCCACTGTGGACATCGCGGTGCGCGGGCTGCCCGCGCCGCTGCCCGGGCAGTGGTGGCTCTACGCGGGCGGCGTGCTCGGGATCGTCGCGCTGTGCACGGCGGTCTTCGCCGTGCGCCAGATCGGCGTGCTGCTGCTCGGCCTGTGCGCGGTGGCGGGCCAGGTGCTCGGCGCGCTGCTGCTCGACATCGTCGCGCCGCCGCCGGGCGGGGGTGTCGAGGTGGCCACGGTCGTCGGCGTCGTCGTCACGCTGCTCGCGGCGGGCATCGCGGCCGTCCCGAGTAGTCGGGGGCGCCCCGCCTAGGATGGGCGCCGTGACCGCGACGATTCTTGACGGCAAGGCCACCCGCGACGCCATCCTCGCCGAACTGCGCCTGCGGGTCGACGCGCTCGCCGAGCGCGGCATCGTCCCCGGGCTGGGCACCGTGCTGGTCGGCGACGACCCCGGCTCGCAGGCGTACGTGCGCAGCAAGCACAACTTCTGCAAGAAGATCGGCCTCAACTCGATCCGCCGCGACCTGCCCGCGCAGACCACCCAGGCCGAACTCGAAGCGGTCATCGAGGAGCTCAACGCCAACCCCGACTGCACTGGCTACCTGGTGCAGCTCCCGCTCCCCGGCCACCTCGACGCGGGCCGGGTGCTGGAGCGCATCGACCCGGCGAAGGACTCCGACGGCCTACACCCGGTCAGCCTCGGCAAGCTCGTCCTCGGCGACGCGGGCCCGCTGCCGTGCACCCCGGTCGGCATCGTGGAACTGCTGCGCCGCTACGCCGTCCCGATCGCGGGCGCCCGGGTCACGGTCGTCGGCCGCGGGGTGACGGTCGGCCGCCCGCTCGGGCTGCTGCTGACCCGGCGCAGCGAGAACGCGACGGTCACCTTGTGCCACACCGGAACCAAGGATCTCGCCGCCGAGGTCCGGCGCGCGGACATCGTGGTGGCCGCCGCGGGCAACGCGGGCCTGATCACCGCCGACATGATCAAGCCGGGCGCCGCCGTCCTGGACGTCGGGGTGACCCGGACCGACGCGGGCCTCATCGGCGACGTGCACCCGGACGTGCGCGAGGTCGCGGGTTTCCTGGCCCCGATGCCCGGCGGCGTCGGCCCGATGACCATCGCGATGCTGCTGCGCAACACCGTCGAGGCGGCCGAGCGCGCGTGACTGGCAGTCCTCAGCGCAGCGGTAAGCATCCGGCCCTGGTGCACCTGCCGTTCGGGCTGGTGATGGCGGTGGTCGTGGTCGGCCTGGTACGGATCTTGCAGTACTACTGGCGCGAGGGCACGGTGTGGATCGGGCTCGCGCTGCTGCTGGCCGCGGGCCTGCGCGCCCTGCTCCGCGACGAGCAGGCGGGCCTGATCGCGATCCGGTCGAGAGCGATAGACGTGCTCAGCTACACCATCTTCGGTGTCCTGGTGATCGCCGTCGCGCTGACCATCGAAGGCGGCCCGCTCAGCCGGTGAGCCGTCACAGGGCGTCCGCGAGGTCGGCGATCATGGCCAGCGAGTCCTTCTTGCCCAGCGACACGCTCAGCAGTTCCACGAAGACGCGGTCGTAGAGCTTGATCTCCGCCAGATCCTCCACGAACAGCGTCGACGTCCGGTTCTCCAGCACGACGACAGCGCCGCGCTGGTCGAACTGGAGGCGCTCGAACGGTCCGCCGAGGCCCGGGTGGCCGTGCCCCCGGTCGGGGACGACCCGGATGGCGATCGACTTCTTCTGGCCTGCCTCCAGCAGGTATCGCAGTTGCCCGCGCAGCACCTCGCGGCCGCCGACCGGCACGCGCAGCGCGGGCTCGGCGATGATCGCGAAGAACTGCGGCGGCTGCACGCGGCGCAGCACCGCCTGCCGGTGGATGCGGGTGGTCCACTGCTCCTCGACCGAGTCCTCGTCGACCATGCCCACCTCGCGCAGCGCGGCCTGCGCGTAGGGCACCGTCTGCAGCAGCGCGGGCACCAGCGACGACTGGTAGTCGACCAGCATGGTGGCCTTGGCCTCCAGGATGCGCAGCGTCGCGAGCCTGCTCGCGGGCGCGATACCCGGGCCGCCCGCCGGGTCGCCCGCGCTGCGCGCCAGGGCCAGCAGGTCCTCGCGCCGCGTGCCCTTGACGCCGTAGATGGCGAGCAGGGCGGCGACGTCCTCGGCTTTCTGCGGCTTGCGGCCGTTCTCCATCCGGCTGAGCTTTGACGTGCTGATGCCGATCTTGCCCGCCACGTCGGCCAGGCTGAACCCGGCCGCCTCCCGGTGGGCGCGCAGATCCTCGCCGAGCAGTTCGAGCCGGACGGTCGAATCCGGGTGGTGCGGAACCATGGTCAGGTGCGATCCCCTCGCGCGGTGGTCGGTGACGTTCATGATCGAGGTCACGGGCGGCCGGAACACGCAGTTCAGGGGCCTGTCGGCGCAGAACCACCCGATGGGGAACACCGAGACGCTGCTCACCGCGCGGGTCGGGGCCGTCCGGGCCCTTGGTAGCCTCCCCGTGCCGGGCGACGCTGCTGACAGGGCAGCCCTGCCGCGTGGACGCGCCCGAGGACTCACTCGTCTCATTTCGGGAGGAATTGCCAAAGTGGCACCTGTCAACGTCACGGTCACCGGCGCGGCCGGCCAGATCGGCTACGCCCTGCTCTTCCGCATCGCCTCCGGCCAGCTCCTCGGCGCCGACACCCCGGTCAGCCTGCGCCTGCTGGAGATCCCGCAGGCGGTCAAGGCGGCCGAGGGCACGGCGATGGAGCTGGACGACTGCGCCTTCCCGCTGCTGCGCGGCATCGAGATCACCGACGACGCGACCAAGGCGTTCGACGGCGTCAATGTGGCCCTGCTGGTCGGCGCGCGCCCCCGGGCGAAGGGGATGGAGCGCGGTGACCTGCTTGAGGCCAACGGCGGCATCTTCAAGCCGCAGGGCGCGGCCATCAACGCGGGCGCGGCCGACGACGTGCGCGTTCTCGTCGTGGGCAACCCGGCGAACACCAACGCGCTGATCGCCCAGGCGCACGCGCCGGACGTCCCGGCCGAGCGGTTCACCGCGATGACCCGGCTCGACCACAACCGCGCCATCTCGCAGCTCGCCGCCAAGCTGGGCGTGCCGGTCACCGAGATCAAGAAGCTGACGATCTGGGGCAACCACTCGGCCACCCAGTACCCCGACCTGTTCAACGCCGAGGTCGGCGGCCGCAACGCCGCCGAGGCGGTGAACGACGAGGCGTGGCTCGCCGACACCTTCATCCCGACCGTCGCCAAGCGCGGCGCGGCGATCATCGAGGCCCGGGGCGCGTCCTCGGCCGCGTCGGCCGCCAACGCCGCCCTCGCGCACATCCACGACTGGGTCAACGGCACCGCCGAGGGCGACTGGACGTCGATGGCCATCCCGTCGGACGGCTCCTACGGCGTGCCCGAGGGCCTGATCTCGTCGTTCCCGGTGACCTGCGCGGGCGGCAAGTACGAGATCGTCCAGGGTCTGGCGGTCAACGAGTTCTCCCGCGCCCGCATCGACGCGTCCGTGGCCGAACTGGCCGAGGAGCGCGACGCGGTCAAGGGCCTCGGCCTGCTCTGAACCCCGCGCCCTGATGGTGTCCTTCCGCGAAGGGCACCATCAGGGCAGCAGGACCGCCTTGCCTTTCACCTCGCGCGCCAGCAGGTCCCGGATCGCCGTCGGGGCGTCGGCCAGCGCGTAGCGGGACACGTCCACCGGGAGCTCGCCTGCCAGTGCCAGCACCTCGGCCAGGTCCGCCCGGAACCGCGCGTCCGGCGTGACGCTGTAGATCCGCGCACGCCTGCCTCGGCCGAGACCGACCAGCCTGCGCGCCTCCCAGCCCGCCACCCGGAGGCCCATTGCCAGGTACGGCGCCATTCTCGGACCGTCCTCTGTGGACTGAGCGCCGTAGCTGAGCACCGTCCCGCCCGGGGCCAGCAGCCGATACGACGTGGCCAGCGAGCGCCCACCGAGGGGGTCGAAGACCGCGTCCACTCCGCCCGGCGCGGCCGCCCGCACGGCCGCCGCCACGTCGCCCCGGTAGTCGACCGGCGTGGCGCCCGCCGCGCGGACCGCGTCGAGTCGCGACGCCGTGCCGATCACCCGGGCGCCCGCGCGCAGCGCGAACCGCACCAGTAGCGAGCCGACGGCGCCCGAGGCGCCGTGTACCAGCACGGTCGCGCCCGCCCTGATCCGCGCGGCGCGCACCAACTGCCAGGCCGTGACGCCGTTGGTGACCAGCGCGACGGCCTCCGCCGGGTCGAGCCCTGCCGGCACCGGCACCAGCGTCGCCGGGTCCAGTTCCACCTGGCTCGCCCATCCGCCGGTCCTGGGCATCGCCGCCACCCGCGTCCCGACCAGCTCGGCGGGCCCCTCGACCACGGTGCCCACCACGTCGTACCCGGCGATGAACGGCAGCTTCGGCTGGGTGACGAACCGGCCCCGCATCATCTCCAGATCCACCGGCGCGATCCCCGCCGCCTCGACCCGGACCAGCGCTTTCGCCGGGTCCCGGGTGAACTCGTGGCGCTGGAGCCGGAGCACCACGGGACCGCCGTGGCGCGTGGTGTCGACATCAGGTCGCCAGGCAGCACCACGTGGCTGCCAGCCGCACCTAAGGGGAACGGGACGCGACCCAGCCACCGGCATCCGCCAAACCGGACAGTGTCAACACAAACGTTCCCACCAGGGTTAAATCCGGGGAGGCGGTCGAGCCATGGCGCAGCTCGCGGAGTTCGGCGCGGCGGGGATCTCGGTCAACGCCATCGCCAAGGCCATGGGCCTGACCGGCCCGGCGCTCTACCGCTACTTCGCCTGCCGCGACGCCCTGCTCACCGACCTCATCGCCGACGCGTACACCGACCTCGCCGACGCCGTCGAAGCCGCCGCCGACCGGGCCGCCCGGCGCTCACCGAAGTCACGAGTGCGGGAGATGGCCGAAGCCTTCCGCGTCTGGGCGATCGCCGAACCGCACCGCTACCTGCTGCTGTTCGGCACCCCCGTGCCCGGCTACCGCGCGCCGGACGCCACCGCCGACGCCGCGCACCGCACCCTCGCCGCGTTCGCCCGCGCGTTCGCCGACATCCCCGAGACCACCGCCCACCCCGGCCTCGACCGGATGTTCGCCACGTGGCTCAAGAACCGGGACGGCGACCTGTCGCCGTCCGCGCTGCGGCGAGCCGTGGCCGGGTGGACGCGGATGCACGGCGTGCTCAGCCTGGAGGTCGAGGGCCAGTTCGAGGTGATGGGTCTCGACGGGGCGCAGCTCTACCGCGCCGAGGTCGATGCCGTGATCGATATGTAACCCGGTCGTGGCTGTATCCCCCAAAAGCGTGAACGTGTCGGTCTCGGCATCACGGATCGCCGGGACGCACGTTTCCCTGCTGACGAGTTCGCCACCACCACGAGCGAACAGCGGGACAGGAGGTCGACGAGATGGACAGGAACGCCGAGCACTCCGAGCAGCTCATCTCGCTCTACGGCGGCAGCACCCCAGTGCTTTCCCGGTGGACGTACCGGGCCGGTGAGCCGTTCACCATCACCGCCGCGTTCCAGACCGACCGCGACCGCTGGGTCGAGTGGGTGTTCGCCCGCGATCTGCTGGTCGAGGGCCTGACCTGCCCCGCGGGCGAAGGCGACGTGCGGATGCGGCCCGACTTCTCCGGCGGGCGCACCATGCTCGTGCTGGAGATCTCCTCGCCGGAGGGGCACGCCCGGCTGGAAATGGAGCACGACGCCGTGGAGTCCTTCCTCGACGCCACCGCGGAGATCGTTCCGCTGGGCACGGAGAGCGACCACTTTGACATTGATGCCCTGATCGAGGAGATCACGAACGTCTAGACCCGTTCCCGCGGCGTGCGACGGCCGCCTGTCCCGACCTGGGACAGGCGGCCGTCAACGGTCTACAGACAGGCCTGGCTCAGCGCGTCTACCGCGGAGACCTTGTCGTTCGCCCACCGGGCCACATTCGACGGGTCGAGGTTGCCGGGACCGAGTTCGCCGACCTTCTCCGACATGTCGGTCAGGGCCTGCCTGAGCGTGGTGTCCGCGGCCTTCTCCGCCAGCGTGCTGAGGTCCGCCGCGGTCTGCTCGGCGTCCTTGGCGGCCTGCTCGGGGTTCGACAGGTCGGGGTAGAAGCCCGCGAGCTTCACCGCTTCCAGGCAGATGCTCGCCTGGTCGGTCGCCGCGTTCGCCGCACTGGTGGCCTCGCGGACCGACTCGCAGCCGGTCAGGCCGCCGACAAGTGCCGCAGCGGCAAGGACGGTCGCAAGCCGAGAACGCATCGTGCCCCCAGGTGAGGAGTGGGAAACCTGGGGGCCAGGTTAGCCGGGCGCCTGCTCCACGACGCAGTCTGGACCCGGGAACACCAGGCTCTCGTGGCCGTCGGGATGGCGCACCAGGTAGGGCGGGGCACCGTCGGCACCGCGAACCTCGACGATCTCGCCGAGATGATCAGGGTTGCCGACCTTGCGACCGTGGACGTGAAGCCGATCGCCTACCGCTGCTCGCATAGGGCCACCTCCGGGTTCCCAGCGTACGGCTATCCGCCGACGAACACACGTGCGCCAGCGCGTCGGCGAGCTGCCCGCCGATCTCGATCACCCGCTCGACCGGCAGCGCGCCGTCGCGGGCGAGTTCGTCGGCCAGGGAGCCGCCGGTGCACAGCTCCATGACGATGAAGGGGCGGCCGTCCGCGGTGACGCCCGCGTCGTAGACGTTGACCACGTTCGGGTGACCGGAGAGCCGCGCGGCGGCGCGGGCCTCGCGGAGGAAGCGGACGCGGTCGCGCTCGCCCGCGAGCACCCGGTTGTCCACCTTCACCGCGACGTCGCGTTCGAGGTTGACCTGGCGGGCGAGGAAGACGGTGCCGAACCCGCCCTGGCCGAGCGGGCGCCCGAGCGTCAGGCCGGGGATCGTGGGGTGCACGGGGGCAATCTACGACCTTGATGATCACTAAGGTGGCGCGGATGGACGGAAGCGCGATCATCGACCGCGCCGACGGCGAGTGCGGCGAACTGGTGCTGCGCCGGGTCGGTGAGCACCACGAGATCATCGCCAACGGCATGTTCCTGATGGACACCCGCGCGGGCGAGTCGGAGCGGCTGCTGGTGCGGGCCGCGGCCGAGCGCATGCGCCCCGGCGGCACCCTGCTCGTCGGCGGCCTCGGCGTCGGTTTCTCGCTGCGCGAAGCCTTGGCGCAGCCGCGGGTCGGCGCGGTGGTCGTGGTGGAGCGGGAGCGGGCGGTCATCGGCTGGAATCGCGGCGCGCTGGGCAATGCGGGCCCGCTGGCGGACCCGCGGGTGCGGTGCGTGCCCGCGGACCTGGTCCGCTGGCTCGCGTCGGTCGAGGACCGGTTCGACGCGGTCTGTCTCGACATCGACAACGGTCCAGAGTGGACACTCGGCGCCGACAACGCTTCCCTCTACTCGCTTTCCGGCCTCGACCTCCTCGCCACCCGACTGGCGCCCGGCGGCGTCCTCGCGGTGTGGAGCGCGGCGGCGAGCCCCGAGTTCGCCGATCGGCTGGGCAGCCGGTTCGAGGACGTCGAGACGCTGGCGGTCCCGGTCGCGCGGGGCGAGCCGGACGTCGTCTTTCTGGCTAGGCGTTCTTCGCCTTCGCGGCCTTCTTGAACGCGCGCACCTCGGCCAGACTCGCCGCGTCGACCACGTCGGCCACCGAGCGGTGCGAGCCATCGTCGCCGTAGGCGCCCGCGGCCGCGCGCCACCCGTCGGCGGTCAACCCGCGCTGCTTGCCAAGCAGGGCAAGGAATATCTTCGCCTTCTGTTCCCCGAAACCCGGCAACGCCTTGAGCCGGCTGAGAATCTCGGCCCCGGACGGCGCATCGCGAGTCCAGACCGCCGCGGCGTCGCCGTCGTAGTTGTCGACCAGGTACTGACACAGCGCCTGGATGCGCTTGGCCATCGACCCGGGAAACCGGTGCACCGCGGGCGGCGTCGAGGCCAGCGCCACGAACGTCTCGGGGTCGTGCTCCGCGATCTTGCGCGCATCGATCCCACCGAGCCGGTCGGCCAGCTTCTTCGGCCCGAGGAACGCGACTTCCATCCCGATCTGCTGGTCGAGCAGCATCCCGATCAGCAGCGCGAGGGGCTCGCGTTCGAGGAGTGCGTCCGCCTCCGGGTTCTGGGCGATGCACAGCTTGACGCTCATGGACGCCATGGTGACACGGATGCTCACCTGATGCGCTGGTGACGGGTGGCGCGGTACTCGTCGACCCAGTTTCGGCTGCTCTGCCAGTGGCCGTCATCGCCCTTGACGGCTTTGAGGCGGTTGCGGCTGGCGGCGACGCGGAGGGCGTTCTCGGAGAGGTCGTGGGTTGCCAAGGCTGCCAGCGGGACCAGTTTGACGGGACCCGCGACGGTGGGCATGACGAATTTGTAGAGGTTGGTTGTGACGCTGCGGGCGATGAGTTCGCCCAGTGGGCCGTAGTCGCCTCGGTCGGCTTTCCGCATGGTCTGCAGGTGACGCTCTCGGTCCCGCTTGAAGATGATCGCCGGAGGGTAGCCGAGTCGCCCCAGGAACAGGTTCAGGAGTAGGCGACCAGTACGGCCGTTGCCATCGAGGAAAGGGTGGATTCGCTCGAACTGGTTGTGGATCCGGCCCAGTTCCTCCGGGAGTGGCGCCGTCGGTTTCCGTAGGCCGTTGACTTCGGTGACCCAGTCGCGCATGAGCGCGTCGACGTCAGGCCACGTCGGCGGTTTCATCCCGCCCGGGAAGGCTGCGATCTCGTGCTGTCGGAAGTTTCCGGGCTCCTCGTGGTCGGTGGCATGGGGGTGTGGAGCGACGGTCCACACCGGAGTCATGCACAGGTGGTGGACATGGCGGATCTCTTGCAGGGTGACCAGGTCGCCCGCCGCCCACTCGCTCGATTCGGCAGCTTGTCCGTAGACCCACTTGGCCGCGTCGCCGTAGCCCTGCACCTCCAAGTAGTCCCGGAGGGGCTTGGCGCCTACGGTCTGCCCCTCGTCCAGCAGTCGTTCGACCTCGTGGAGCACCAGGGTGTTGCCTTCGATGGCGGTGCTGTTGTGGGCCTCTTGGTGCCAGATGTCCGCCCAGATGGCATCGGCCTCGGCAGGAGTTGGAAGGCCACCCAGGCGACCGCGGAGATCGGCTACCGCTTCGTCCAGTCGCTGGTAGACGGCCGTTCGGCTTGGTCGTCCGGCCACACCCAACTCCTAGTTGTGCGGTATGCGCTGAACTAACTGTACCGAACAACTAGCTCGGTTGTTCGGTAGTCGCTCAGCTAATTGAACCGAACAACTTTCGCTCGGGACGGTGGGTCTCGTTGCCGAGGGGATCGACCTGCGCATCGACGGAGATGCTGTCAGCGGCGCGGAAGATCACGATCGGGGATATCGGGCAGCCGACCTCCGTGGGAGTCCACCATGTCCCAGACCACCGCAGCAGCTCCGGGCGCCGTCACCTCGACGGGCGCCAAAGGCCACAAGCGGGTGGCGGTGTCGGCTTTCCTCGCGTCCACCTTCGAGTGGTACGACTACTTCATCTTCGGCACCGCCGCCGCGCTCGTGCTCGGCGACGTGTTCTTCCCGGCGGTCAGCCCGGTGGCGGGGGTGCTGGCCGCGTTCGCGACGTTCGCGGTCGGGTTCATCGTGCGTCCGGTGGGGGCGGCCATCGCGGGTCAGCTCGGGGACAGGTACGGGCGCAAGCCCGCGCTGGTCCTGGCGCTGATCATCATGGGCGTGGCGACCACCGGCATCGGTCTGATCCCGTCCTACGCCGCGATCGGCATCGCCGCCCCGGTGCTGCTGGTGCTGCTCCGGCTGTTGCAGGGCATCGCGGTCGGCGCGCAGTGGGGTGGCGCGATGCTGCTGGCCACCGAGTACGCGCCGCCGGGCAAACGTGGGTTGTACGGCAGCTTCGTGCAGGTCGGCGTGGTCGTCGGGGTGGTGTTGGCGAACTTCTCGTTCGTGGTGATCCAGCAGTCGACCGGGTCGGCGTTCGGGAGCTGGGGGTGGCGCATCCCGTTCCTGGTCGGCCCGCTGGTGCTGCTGCTCGCCTGGTTCATCCACACCAAGATCGACGAGACCCCGGAGTTCCGGCAGAACCCCCAGCGCTCGCCGCTGCGCCAGGTGTGGCGCCACCACCGGGGCACGGTCCTGTTCGCGGGCGGCTCGTTCGCGGTGCACCTGGCCACCTTCTACATCCTGATCACCGGCGCGCTGGACTACACGACGCGCGAGCTGGGGATGGCGCGCAGCTCGGTGCTGGTCGTGACGATGATCGTGGCCGGGGCGCAGATGGTGACGATTCCGTTGGCGGCCAAGCTTTCCGACCGGTTCGGCAGGCTCCGGGTCTACACGATCGGCGTGGTCGGCCTGCTGGTGTGGGCCATCCCGATGTTCCTGTTGATCGACACGGCCACCATCGCGGGGCTGATCATCGCCCAACTGATCGGCGCCACCTTCCTGAGCTGCATCTACGGCCCGCAGGCCGCCCTGTTCGCCGAACTGTTCGACGCGGAGATCCGCTACACCGGCGCCTCGCTCGCCTACCAGCTCGCCTCCGTACTGGGCGGCGGCCTCGCGCCGTTCATCATGGTGCTGCTGCTGGAGTCCACCGGGACGTCGCTGTCGGTCTCGGGCTACATCATGATCCTGGCGGTTGTGTCGCTGTTCTCCATCGCCGCCCTGCGCAAGCGCACCAAGACCCGGAGTTGATCAGCCGGGGGGAACCTGGGCGATGGCGAGTCGGATCGGGTCGCACGGGTCACGCCCAGGGGGCCAGCGGGATGCCGTCGAGGATGGGGAGGGCGCCCGCGCGGTGCAGTGCGATCACCGACATCCAGATGGCCAGCAGCGTCAGGACCGGCCCGACCAGCGCCATCTCGACCTTCCCGCCCGTGCGCATGCGCATGATCTTCGGCGGCGCCACCGGGTACCACGTCTTCCACGCGATCGGGACCGGCCAGAGGATCGGGCAGCCCTGCTCGGTGATCGCGTCGCCGAGGTAGTGGGCGATGCAGCCGATGCCGACGGCCACGCCGCACGCCGCCGCGTCGGCGGAGGTCTGGTCTGTCCACTTGAGACAGGCGAAGGTGAGCACCAGGGCGGTGCCGGTGATCCACAGCGCATCGTTGCGGGGGCACCACTTGTGCATGATCCCGCGCACCGCGAGGCCGCAGAAGAAGAACATCAGCACCGGCAGCGCCCACTTCTGGCTGGTCTGCACGATCGCCGTCGTCACCACCGCCGCGACCGCCGCGAACACCAGGGTGTGCGTCAGGCCGCGGTGGCCGCCGTCGCGGTTGGAGTCCTTCTTGGTCCGAGTGACCCGGTAGACGCCATGGCTCACGGCGTTGATCAGCTTCGACCCGGCCGCGGACACCGGGCCGAACGTGCTCGACACCGTGGACTCCGGGTGGTCGAGGTCGGGTAACAGCGCCGCCCCCGCGGCCAGGACCGCGCCGACCAGCCACCCCTTCACCGACAGGTTCCCGATAGCGCTGTCCGCGGCCAACGCGGTGACCGCCGCCCACGCCGTCAGCCCGCTCATCGCGTGCGTCGGTCCCGTCGCCACCGCTTACCCCCTGCGAAACTCGAAAGCCGAATCGGCGCGACCGCCCTAGGATCGGCGGGGTGCTGCGCCCCGCGTATCCGATCACGACCCACCGACTGATCCTGCGCCCGTTCGCCGAAGACGATCTCGACGCGGTGTTCATGATCCAGTCTCGCCCGGACGTCGCCAAGTACCTCTACTGGGAGCCGCGCACCCTGGCCGAGGTCGTGGCGGGCCACCCGGAGCGGATGGCGCTGACGACGCTGGAGGAAGAGGGCGATGGGCTGGTCCTCGCGGTCGAGTTGGCCGCGACCGGCGAGCTGATCGGCTACGTCAACCTGATGTGGCTCAGCGCCGAGCACGGCGGCGGCGAGATCGGCTTCATCTTCCACCCCGACCACCACGGCAAGGGCTACGCGGCCGAGGCCACGACGCCGCTGCTGCGCCTGGCCTTCGAGGAACTGGGCCTGCACCGCGTCGTCGGCCGCCTCGACGCCGACAACCGCGCGTCCGCCCGACTGCTCGAACGGCTCGGCATGCGCCACGAGGCCCACTTTCGGCAGAACGAGTTCGTCAAGGGCCGCTGGGCCGACGAGGCCGTCTACGCCATGCTCGCCCACGAATGGCGCGAGCTGAACTCCTGACAGGGGCGCCCGGAGAGCCGCGCTCTACGATCGGCGGCAGGTGACTGTGCACACATGCACGAGCCGCGCGACCAGCTAGCAGTACGCTTGTACCGTTTACACGCGCGCGGCAGAAACAGGCGAGAGGAGCATCGCGGCTCATGGCCAAGATCAAGGTCCAGGGAACCGTCGTCGAGCTCGACGGCGACGAGATGACCCGCATTATCTGGCAGTTCATCAAGGACAAGCTGATCCACCCGTACCTGGACGTCACCCTGGAGTACTACGACCTGGGCATCGAGCACCGGGACGCGACCGACGACCAGGTGACGATCGACGCCGCGAACGCCATCAAGAAGCACGGGGTCGGCGTCAAGTGCGCCACCATCACCCCCGACGAGGCGCGGGTCGAGGAGTTCGGCCTGAAGAAGATGTGGATCTCGCCCAACGGCACGATCCGCAACATCCTCGGCGGCGTGGTGTTCCGCGAGCCGATCATCATCTCCAACGTGCCGCGGCTGGTCCCCGGCTGGACCAAGCCGATCATCATCGGCCGCCACGCGCACGGCGACCAGTACAAGTCGACCAACTTCAAGGTTCCCGGCGCGGGCACGGTCACTATCACCTTCACCCCGACCGACGGCTCCGACCCGATCGAGCACACCGTGGTGGAGATGCCCGAGGACGGCGGCGTCGTCATGGGCATGTACAACTTCAACAAGTCCATCGAGGACTTCGCGCGCGCCTCGTTCGCCTACGGCCTGCAGCGCAACTACCCGGTCTACATGTCGACCAAGAACACCATCCTCAAGGCGTACGACGGCGCCTTCAAGGACATCTTCCAGCGCGTGTTCGAGGACGAGTTCAAGGCCGAGTTCGACGCCAACGGCCTCACCTACGAGCACCGGCTGATCGATGACATGGTCGCCGCCGCGATGAAGTGGGAGGGCGGCTACGTCTGGGCGTGCAAGAACTACGACGGCGACGTCCAGTCCGACACCGTGGCGCAGGGCTTCGGCTCGCTGGGCCTGATGACCTCGGTGCTGATGACCCCGGACGGCAAATGCGTCGAGGCCGAGGCCGCGCACGGCACGGTGACCCGGCACTTCCGCCAGCACCAGGCGGGCAAGCCGACCTCCACCAACCCGATCGCGTCGATCTTCGCCTGGACCCGCGGCCTGATGCATCGCGGCAAGCTCGACAACACCCCCGAGGTGACCGAGTTCGCCGAGAAGCTGGAGCAGGTCGTCATCGAGACCGTCGAGAGCGGCCGGATGACCAAGGACCTCGCGATGCTGGTCGGGCCGGACCAGGAGTGGCAGACCACCGAGGACTTCCTGAACACCCTCGACGAGAACCTGCAGAAGAAGATGGCAGGCTGAGTTTCGCTCGTTGGGGAGGCCCCGGTCGCGACCGGGGCCTCCCGGCGTCTGCGACAACGGTTTTCATCACCTAGCGTGGCGGGCGTTGGCCCCAGCGGGTGGTTGGCAATCCGAAGACTGGCGCGGACCGGTATCGATGCGGGACCGTGGTACCAACGGTTGGCGACAAGGAGCGTGGGACGTGCTGGTGCCGAAGCGAGCACTGCTGGTGGGCGGTGCACTGGTAGCCGTGGTCGTCATGTACTCGTCGTCGGTCGACGCGCCGAACGGCAGCTCGCCGACCAGCGGCACCGCCAAGTGCCGCGTCTCGGTCACCGCCGACGTGCTCAATGTGCGTTCCGCGCCGGACGCCAAGGCCGAGATCGTCGGCAAGTTCAAGCAGGGCGCCGAGACCGACGCCGACATCGTGGTGCAGAACGGGTTCCGCAAACTCGCCGCGAACCGCTGGGCCGCCACCGAGTACCTCAAGCCGCTCGAAGGCCGCACCTGTGGCTAGTTCCAGCGATGTCGACGTTCTCGTGGAGTTCGAGGTGCGACCAGGATTCGATCACTTCGGCAGGTGGCCGCACAGCTTGTGCGGCACCAGGTCCTGGTCGGCGGCCACCAGCAGCCGCTCCCGGATGAGGTAGTCGGGCAGTTCGTGCCGGTGGCCCTGTGGCTCGCCCCAGATCTCGGTGACCACCTCGTTGAGCGCCCGCTCCAGCGCCGTGAACGACGGCAGCCCCAGGCACAGCCGGGTGCGCATCCGGTCCTGCGGCCTGGGCGAGGCGATCCCGGGGGTGAAGTACTCCCGGTAGTACGCGGCGAGCACCGCCCGGTGGCGCGGTTTGCGGCTGAGCAGGAGTTGCACCCGCACGGCCGCCCCGGACAGCCCGATCGTCGTCTCCGGCCCGGTGATCGCGAGTTCCGGGCGGGCCGGTGAGTCGCTGACGACCAGCCGCACGCGGTAGCGCGAATCCCAGACGTACACCTCGGACTCGCCGTCCGGCAAGGGAAACGCACACCGCTCGCCGACGGTGAAGCGCCTGCTCTCCGCGGCGACGTACACCGCGAGCGGGGCCTGCTTGGCGTGCCCGTTGACCAGCCACCAGCGCCCGTCCATGTGCCGCAGGTAGGGCGCGTTCGGGGCGCGGGAGATGGCCTCGTCGGTGCCGCCGCTGAGGAAGTCGCGGTCAAGGGAGACCTGCTCGTCCGGGGAGACCGCCCGCGGCTCGGGCAGCGCGTGGTAGTCGACGGTCAGGCAGGCCAACCCGCACCTCCGGTCACGTCGGCGACAACCGCGGTGACGTTGTCGCGCGCGCCCGCCGCGCACGCCAGCCGCACCAGCGTGTGCGCGCAGGCCGCGGGGTCGGCGCCGGTCAGGTCGGCCAGCCGGGACAGCACCTCGGCCTCGCCGAGCGCGTCGGTCAGGCCGTCGCTGCACAGCAGGTAGCGCTCGCCGGGCACCGCGGGGCGCTCCCACGCGTCGGGGCGGACCGCGGCCTCCATCCCGACCGCGCGCACCAGCGCGGTCCGGTTGGGGTGCCGGGCGGCCTGCGTCTCGGTCAGGTGGCCCGCCGCGACCAGCTCGGCGGCCAGCGTGTGCGGCTCGGTCAGCCGCCCGCCGGGGCCGAAGGCGACGCTGTCGCCGACGTGCGCGCCGCGCAGCCACCAGCCGTCGTCGCGGCGCAGCAGGACCGCGATCTCCAGGGTGGTGGCCATGCCCGCGGTGTCCGGGTCGGCCGTGGAACGGGCTCGCACGGCCGAGTTGGCGTGCCAGGCCGCGACCACCGGGTCCGTGCTCACCGGCGCCGCGGCGACCGTGTCGACCGCCAGCCGGGACGCCACCTCGCCCGCGGGCGAGCCGCCCACGCCGTCGGCCACGACGACCAGTCTGGTGTCCGCGTGCCAGGCGTCCTCGTTGATCTCACGTCCGCCGACGACGCTCACCCCGGCAACGGAAAGCCGCATGTCCATACCCACCAAGGTGCCTGCCGGGCGGCCGGACCGGTAGGGGGAGCGCTCACCCACCCGGAGTCGATCAGTCGATCAGTCGTGCGGGTGCAGCGGGAAGCCGCCGCCGATGCCGCGCCAGGCCAGGTTGGAGATCAGCGCGATGGCCTCCTCCTTCGGCATGGACCGGTTCTCGGCCAGCCAGGCCCGCGCGGCCACCTGGCTCACGCCGACCAGCCCGACCGCGAGCAGCCGCGCGCGCTGCTCGTCCAGGCCCGCGTCGGCGGTGATGGTGGCGGTGATCGCGTCGACGCTGGCGCTGGTCGCCCGCTCCACGGCGTCCTGCACCAGCGGCTCGCCGCGCAGGTCGGACTCGAACACCAGCCGGAACGCCTGGCTCTCGCCGTCGACGAAATCGAAGTACGCGCCGACCGCGTTGCGCACCCGCAGCTTGTTGTCGGTGGTGGAGTCCATGGCGTCGGTGACCCGGCGGATCAGCTCGTCGACGTGCTTCTCCAGCAGCGCCATGTAGAGCTCCAGCTTGCCGGGGAAGTGCTGGTACAGCACGGGCTTGCTGACGCCCGCGCGCTCGGCGATCTCGTCCATGCCCGCCGCGTGGTAGCCGTTGGCCGCGAACACGTCTTGGGCGGCGGCGAGGAGTTGGGCCCGCCGCGCGGTCCGGGGCAGTCTGGCCCCACGGCCGATGCCGATCTGCTGAACCGTCTCAGACATCCGTCTCCACCCTCGCTCACGTGCCTCGCGCCGACCGGGATCGCCAACCCGCGCAGGTGGTTTCGACCATACTTGCCAGTAGACCCGATCGGGGTATGTGCCCAACCGGAAAGTCGCCCTGGCGAGTGCTCGGTGTGAGTTACTCCACGGTCCGGGCCAGGATGCCGAGGGTGGCGCGCAGGGCGCCCTCCGGCAGGATCGGGAACTTGAGGTGCGGGCGGTAGCGCTCCTCGATCTGGCTCCAGTCGTAGTACGAGGTCAGCCGGGTCCCGGTCGCGCTGGGTTCGAGCCGGTAGCCGTAGCGGTGCTTGATCGGCGGCTGGATGACGCCGGACACCGTCCACTCGATCAGGGCGTCCGGCTCGAACTCGGTGATGATCACGGTGACGTCGTACCGGCCCATCGGGAGGTCGTTGAGCGCCTCCCGGTCCATGTGCACGACGAAGGTGTCACCCACCTGCCGCACCGGGTCGCCCTCGGCGGACTGGAGCATCCCGGAGCTGTCGATCGCCACGTGCCCCTGTGGGTCGCACAGCAGCTCGAACACCTTCGCCGGGGCAGCCGCGATCTCCCGCTGTACCTCGACCCGCTCAGTTGTCTCAATGGTCATGCGGCACCTTTTCATGGCCGCCCGTGCGACCGCGAGGCAGACTTGACCGATGAACCCCGCCGCGACCTCCCGGGCGCCGCTCACCCAGGTGCCGCTGTCGGCGGCCGAGCTGCCCCCGGTCGACCTGACGTCCCCGCCGTGGCCGGGGGAGGAGGTCGAGTCCGCGGGCATCCGGCTGCACGTGCGGCGCACGCCGGGCACCGGGCCGGTCACCGCGCTCTACGTGCACGGCCTGGGCGGCTCGGCGACCAACTGGACCGACCTCGCGGGCCAGCTCGCGGGCCACGCCCCGGGCATCGCTGTCGACCTGCCCGGCTTCGGCCGCTCGGCCCCGCCCGAGGGCTTCGACTACACCCTCGAAGCGCACGCCGATGCCCTCGCGGCCTGGCTGCGCGGCCTCGACCTCGGCCCCGTGCACCTGCTGGGCAACTCCATGGGCGGCGCGATCACCATGGTGCTCGCCGCCCGGCACCCCGACCTGCTGCGCACCCTGACGCTGATCTCGCCCGCCGTCCCCGACCTGCGGCCCAGCGTCAACCGGATGTCCGATCCGCGGCTGGCGCTGGCGTTCCTGCCGCTGGTCGGCCCGCCGGTCCGCAGGCAGCTCGCCCGGCTCACCCCGCGTGAGCGCGCCATGCAGCTGCTCGACCTGTGCTTCGCCGACCCGAGCCAGGTATCGGCCGAACGGGTGGCGGAAGCCGAGCGAGAATACGCCGATCGGGCGGCGCTGGCGTGGGCCAATCCGGCGCTCGCGCGCAGCACGATGGGCCTGATCCGGGCGTGGCTCGCGCCCCCGTCGCGCTCGATGTGGACGCTCGCGCCGCGCATCGGGACGCCCGCGCTGGTCGTCTGGGGAACCGAGGACCGGCTCATGACCGTGCGAAAAGCACCGCGTACCGCCAGATTGCTGCCCCGGGCCCGGCTGCTGGTACTGCCCAGGGTCGGTCACGTCGCGCAGATGGAGCGGCCCGCGACGGTCGCCAGGGCCGTACTGGGGCTGTGGGAGGCGGCCGCCGCGGACCGCTGGTGACGCGGGTCGCGGTGCTCGCGCACAGTGATGTGGCACCCTGGTCCCGTGAGCCGGATGACGCAAGGTGAGCGCGAGGCGCCCCCTGGACAGTCACGCTCCGCAGCGAGCACCCACGACCGGTACCGCCCTGGCGCGCGGCGCACGTCCGCCGAGCCGCTGCAGGCGTCCTGGCGGCCGCGGCCCGCCGAGCGCACCGGGCGCCGGGCCAAGCGCCGCCGCGGGGTGCGGGGCGTGCTCGCCGCCTACGGCTGGCGGGTGTACGCGCTGCCAGTGCTGCTCGCGGTCACCGCGCTCGTCGTGGTGCAGACGGCGGGGGAGCAGGTACCCGCCGGACAGAACACCGCCGCCGCGGACGGCCTGGTGGCCCAAGTGCCGACCGAGGAGTCGCTGCCGCCCGACGCGACCGAGAAGCCGCCCGGCCCGATCGACGTGAACATCCCGTCGGCCGAGCTGCCCAACGGCGGCCCGTTCACCCAGGCGGGCGACGTCACGTGGCACGGTGTGCCGGGCAACGGCCCGAAGGTCGGCACCGGGCCGAAGTTCTACACCTATACCGTCGAGGTCGAGGACGGCATCGACCCGGCGTCCTACGGCGGCGACGACGCCTTCGCCAAGCTGATCGACCAGACCCTGGCCGACCCGCGCGGGTGGACCGGCCTCGGCGAGATCTCGGTGCAGCGGGTCGAGCCGACCGTGCCGAACCCGAGCTTTCGGATCAGCCTCGCCAGCCCGGACACCGCGCATCGGCCGGACATGTGCGGCTACTCGATCAAGTACGAGGCGTCCTGCTATCGCGGCAGCGAGAAGCGGGTGCTGATCAACCTGGCCCGCTGGGTGCGCGGCGCGGTCGCCTTCGCGGGCGACATCCTCACCTACCGGCAGTACGCGATCAACCACGAGGTCGGCCACGCCTTCCGCAACAGCCACGTCGGCTGCGGGCAGGACGGCGCGCTGGCGCCGGTGATGATGCAGCAGAGCTTCGGCGTGGCCAACGACTACGTCGCCCAGCTCAACCGGGCCGTCGGCGTGCGCGACTTGGTGAAGGCCGACGGTCTGGTGTGCAAGCCCAACGCGTGGCCCAACCCGCTGGCGCGGTGACCTCCGTCCCGGATCGTGGGAGGCGGGGAAGACTGGGTGGGAGAGCGGCGTTGTATCGGAGCAGAATCGCCGCGCACACCGTGTTCTAGGAGGAGCCGATGTCAGGCAGTTTGCCGCCGCTCGTGGAGCCTGCGCAGGAGCTGACCAAGGACGAGGTCGCCCGCTACAGCCGCCACCTGATCATCCCCGATGTCGGCGTGGACGGGCAGAAGCGGCTCAAGAACGCGAAGGTGCTGGTCGTCGGCGCGGGCGGGCTGGGCAGCCCGGCGCTGCTCTACCTGGCCGCCGCGGGCGTGGGCACCCTCGGCGTGGTCGACTTCGACATCGTCGACGAGTCCAACCTGCAGCGCCAGGTGATCCACGGCCAGTCCGACGTGGGCAAGCCGAAAGCGTTGTCCGCCAAGGAATCCATCGCGGAGATCAACCCGCTGGTCACGGTGAACCTGCACCAGGAGCACCTGAACTCGACCAACGCCCTCGACATCTTCCGCGACTACGACCTGATCGTGGACGGAACGGACAACTTCGCCACCCGCTACCTGGTCAACGACGCCGCGGTGCTGCTGGGCAAGCCGTACGTGTGGGGCTCGATCTTCCGGTTCGAGGGCCAGGTCAGCGTGTTCTGGGAGGACGCCCCGAACGGCCAGGGCCTCAACTACCGCGACCTCTACCCCGAGCCTCCGCCGCCGGGCATGGTGCCCTCGTGCGCCGAGGGCGGCGTGCTGGGCGTGCTGTGCGCGTCGATCGGCTCGATCATGGTCACCGAGGCGATCAAGCTGCTCACCGGCATCGGCGATCCGCTGCTCGGCCGGCTGATGGTCTACGACGCGCTGGAGATGTCGTACCGGACCATCAGGATCCGCAAGGACCCGGAGAGCAAGCCGATCGAGGGCCTGATCGACTACGACGCGTTCTGCGGCGTGGTGTCCGACGACGCGCAGGCCGCGGCTGTCGGCAGCACGATCACCCCGCGCGAGCTGAAGGAGAAGTTCGACCGCGGCGACGATTTCGCCCTGATCGACGTCCGCGAGCCGCACGAGTACGAGATCGTCAAGATCGAGGGCTCGGTGCTGATCCCGAAGGACCGCATCCTCTCGGGCGAGGCGTTCGCCGAACTGCCGCAGGACAAGCCGATCGTGCTGCACTGCAAGTCCGGCGCCCGCTCGGCGGAGGCGTTGGCGGCGCTGCACAAGGCGGGCTTCTCCGACGCCGTGCACGTGGGCGGCGGTGTCCTGGGCTGGGCGCGGGAGATCGACCCGAGCCTGCCCACCTACTGAGGCGCGCACCGCTGGGCCGAACGGCGGGACACGCTTGCGGATGGCTGGGGACAGGCGGATGGGCGGGTAGCGTGCGGGCCCGTGAGCGAGCTTGCGAGCGAACCATGTCACAGGGCGTCCGCGAGCGGCGTCCCGGAGCCTGCGAGGGGGCGTTCGTGAGCGAGCTTGCGAGCGAACCAATGTCACAGGGCGTCCGCGAGCGGCGTCACGGAGCCTGCGAGGGGACGTCGTGAGTACTCCGCCTCCCCAGCATGTTCGGGCCGCGTTCGGCGCGAAGTCGGCCGAGCCCGAGCTGATCGAGCACGGGCCGGTGTGGCGGTGTGACGACGTGGCCCTGCGTCCGGCGAGCAGTCCCGCCGAGGCGTCCTGGGTGGCACAGACCCTGGGCGACCTCGACGTTCCCGATCTGCGCATAGCCCAGCCCGTGCGGGCCAGCGACGGCCGGTACGTGGTCGGCGGCTGGGTCGGCTTCCGGTTCATCGAGGGCCGGGCGGAGCCGCGCTACGACGAGGTTGTCGCCGCGTCGCTGCGGCTGCACAAGGCCACCGCCGACCTGCCGAAACCGCGGTTCCTCAACGCCCGCGCCGACGTCTTCGCGATGGCCGACCGCGCCGCGTGGGGCGAGGAGAAGGCGCCGCTGGACGCGGGTCTGGGCGGCAGGCTGTTCGACCTGCACGCCGAGTCGCGGCGCGAGGTGCGCCTGCCCAACCAGGTGGTGCACGGCGACCTGTTCGGCAACGTGCTGTTCGCGGGCGACGCCGCGCCGGGCATCATCGACTTCACTGCCTTCCACCGGCCCGCCGAGTGGGCGGCGGCGGTGGTCGTGGTGGACGCCCTGGCTTGGGGCGGGGCGGACGACGCGCTCGGCAAGCGGTGGTCGCATCTCGCGCAGTGGCCGCAGGTTCTGCTGCACGCGCTGCTGTTCCGGCTCGCCGTGCACGCGCTGCACCCGAAGTCCACGCCGCGGTCGATGCTGGGCCTGGAGCGGGCCGCGCGGCAGGTGACCGCGCTGCTCTCCTGACACGACTTTCTCTTGACACGAAACAAGGTGGCTTCCCCGGGGGAAGCCACCTTGTGCCGTGGTCAGAGCGCGAAGCAGTTGAGGCTGATCGGCGCCCGGGCGAGGGCGTCGCGGATTCCAGAGTAAACGGTGCCGTCAAGTGGCATGTTGATGTGGTCGATCACGCGGAACGGGCACTGCGACTGGGTGAGTACGTTGGTGGCGCCGTCGTTCATCGCCGCGTTGCCCACCGGCCGCACGAGTTCGTCGAGCAGCGTGTAGAAGTTGGTGTACCTGACCGAGCCGACGGTGTCGTCGCCCGCGTTGAGCGTGTTCAGGAAGCTCGATCCGACCTTCATCTGTTGGCAGGCCACGATCGTCAGGCAGTTGCCGCCGCCGAAGAAGTCGGCGATGGTGGCGACCACGGTGCCGTAGTTGGGCGCGGCCATGTTGATCAGGGCGCCGACCTCGTTCGCGCCGCCCTCGAACTTGATGTACTGCCGGGCGACGAGCCCGCCCTGCGAGTGTGCGATCAGGTCGACCTTCGACGCGCCGATGCTCGACCGGAAGCCGTCGGCGAAGGAGTTGAGGTTGCGCGCGGTGGTGCGGATGTCGACGGTGCCGAGGGCGGTCAACTGGAAGATCGCGACCCGGTGGCCGTCCGCGCGCAGTCTGGCGGCGAGCGGCTCATAGAAGAACGCCGGTCCGAACGTGCCTGCCACGATGACCACCGGAGTGGGTGCGGCCGCTGCGGCGGTCGCCGGCACGGTGACGGCGCCTGCCGTCACCATTCCGAGTGTGACGGCTAATACCCCGACGAGACGACGGATCACCTGGGCCTCCTTGCCCTAACGGTGGTTACCCACCGGTAACTGTGATTCGGCTCACCGTAGCGTTAGTGGTTAGCGGTTCACAACCACAATCGATCACGGGTTTATTGCCACCTGTCGCCGCCATCGTGGAGCCAACTGGGAATGGGAACGGGGCCACTGCTCACGGCCGGTAAGGTGCCGCCGCGCAGGCAAGTTCGCACGCCCGAAACACGGCCGCATCATCGGGTAACACGATCTGCCTACCGTCGGACCCGACCCCACCCCCGACCCTGGAGCCGGGTATGACTCAGGTGGCCGCGCCCGCCGTCGACACGCATTGCCCCTACTGCGCCCTGCAGTGCGGCATGCGGATGACCGGCGCCCTGGTCGAGCCGCGCGAGTTCCCGACCAACCGCGGCGGCCTGTGCCAGAAGGGCTGGACGGCGGGCGCGCTGCTGCGTAGCCCGGCCCGGCTGACCACGCCGCTGGTCCGCGTCGACGGCGAACTGCGGCAGGCGTCCTGGGGGGTCGCGCTCGATCTGGTGGCGGCGAAGGTGTCCGCGCTGCGCGCCGCGCACGGCGCCGACTCGGTCGCGGTGTTCGGCGGCGGCGGGCTCACCAACGAGAAGTCCTACCAGCTCGGTAAGTTCGCCCGGGTCGCGCTGGGCACCTCGCAGATCGACTACAACGGCCGGTTCTGCATGTCCTCGGCCGCCGCCGCGGGGCTGCGCGCTTTCGGCCTCGACCGCGGAATGCCTTTCCCGGTAAGCGATGTCGCCGCCGCCGACGCGGTGCTGCTGGTCGGCGCCAACCCGGCGGAGACGATGCCGCCGTTCGTCCAGCACCTCGGGCACGCCGCCGGGTCGGGCGGGCTGATCGTGGTCGATCCGCGCCGCACGCCAACGGCCGAGCAGGCGACCCTCCACTTGCAACCTCGGCCTGGCACGGATCTGGCGCTGGCACTGGGAATCCTGCACGCCGTCGTCGCCGATGGGCACCTGGACCACGACTACCTCGCCGAGCGCACGATCGGGTTCGACGCGGCCTGGCGGATCGCGGCGGCGTGGTGGCCGGAGCGCGCCGAGCGGGTTACCGGGGTGGCGGCGTCCGACCAGCGGCGCGCGGGGGCGCTGCTCGCCCGCGCACGCAACGCCCACGTCCTCACCGCGCGCGGCACCGAGCAGCATGCCCGCGGCACCGACATGGTCGGCGGGTGGATCAACCTGGCGCTGGCGCTGGGACTTCCCGGCACGCACGGTTCGGGCTACGGCTGCCTCACCGGGCAGGGCAACGGGCAGGGCGGCCGCGAGCACGGCCAGAAGGCCGACCAGCTCCCCGGGTACCGCAAGATCGACGACCCGGCGGCCCGCGCGCATGTGGCCGGAGTCTGGGGGATACCACCGGAATCGCTGCCCGGCCCCGGCCGCTCGGCCTACGAACTGCTCAACGCGCTCGGCACACCCGCCGGGCCGCGGGCGCTGCTTGTCTTCGGCAGCAACGTGATCGTGTCCGCGCCGCGCTCGGCGCACATCGCCGAGCGACTGTCCGCTTTGGACTTCCTGGTGGTCGCCGACTTCGTGCTGTCCGAGACCGCGGCGCGCGCCGACGTGGTGCTCCCGGTCACCCAGTGGGCCGAGGAGGACGGCACGATGACCAACCTCGAAGGCCGGGTTTTGTTGCGCACCAGGGCAGTGGACGTGCCGGACGGCGTGCGCAGCGACCTCGCGGTGCTGCACGACCTGGCCGTCCGATTGGGACAGCCCGCCGAGCGGTTCCCGGTCGACCCGGAGACGGTGTTCGCCGAGTTGCGACGCGCGTCGGCGGGCGGACCGGCCGACTACGCGGGCGTGACCTACCCGCGGCTGCGTGCGGGCGAGGCACTGCACTGGCCGGTGCCGTCCGAGGATCATCCCGGCACGCCAAGGGTTTTCCTCGACCGCTTCGCCCATCTCGACGGCCGCGCGCGCTTCGTCGCGGTCGACCACAGTGGACCAGCCGAGCCGCTGGACGACGAGTTCCCGCTGCTGGCCACCACCGGCCGGGTACTGCAGCACTACCAGTCCGGCGCCCAGACCCGGCTCGTCGGCGAGCTGAACGACGCTGTTCCCGAGGCGTTCGTCGAGGTGCACCCGGACACCGCCGACCGCGCTGGGCTCACCGACGGCGGCTGGGCCACGGTGTCCTCCCGGCGCGGCGCGATGCGCGCGCGAGTGCGGCACGTGCCGTCGATGCGCACGGACACGGTGTTCCTGCCCTTCCACTTCCCCGGCGATCAGCGGGCGAACCTGCTGACCAACCCGGCGCTGGATCCGACCAGTCGGATGCCCGAGTTCAAGGTCTGTGCTGTTCGGTTGGAGGCCGCGTGAGCACGCGCCGGGTTGTCGTTGTCGGGTATGGGATGGCGGGGGCGCGCCTGGCCGAGGAGATCCGGCGGCGCGACCGCGGCGGCGACCGGGTCGCGGTGACGGTCGTCGGCGCCGAGGTGCATCCGGCCTACAACCGGGTGCTGCTCTCGGCGGTCGTCGCCGGGGCGATGTCGCCGGATTCGGTGCGGCTGCACGGTTCCGACTGGGCGGCCGAGCACGCGGTCGACCTGCGGCTGGGCGTCTCGGTCCGCGCCATCGACCGCGCGGCCCGGTGTGTGACGCTGTCTGATGAGTCCACTGTGGACTATGAGGCGCTGGTGCTTGCCACCGGGAGCCGTGCCTGGGTGCCGCCCACCGAGGGGCTGCGCGGCGACGGCGGCGCGCTCGCCCCCGGCGTGGTCACCTTCCGCGACCTGGACGACTGCGCCGCGATCGTGGCGGCGGCCCGTCCCGGCGCCCCGGTGGCGGTGCTCGGCGGCGGACTGCTCGGCCTGGAGGCCGCCCGCGGACTGGCGGGCCGCGGCAACCTGGTGACGGTCGTGCATCCCGTGGGCCACCTGATGGAACGGCAACTCGACCCGGCGGGCGGCGGCGTGCTGGCCCGCACTCTTGGCGCGCTGGGCATGGAGTTCCGGCTGGGCCGCACGGCCGCCCGCTACGTCCCCGGCGACGGCCTCAAGCTTGACGACGGCAGCCACGTCCCCGCCGACCTGGTGGTGGTGTCCGCGGGGGTGCGGGCCGAGACGGGACTCGCGGCGTCGGCGGGCCTGGCCGTCGACAGCGGCGTGATCGTGGATGATGCCTTGCGCACCAGCGATTCCCGGGTCCACGCCATCGGCGACTGCGCGCAGCACCCGGACACCGTGGCCGGGCTGGTACAGCCCGCGTGGGAGCAGGCCGAGGTGCTCGCGGACCTGCTCACCGGCACGAATCCGGCCGCCCGCTACCGGGGCACGCCGGTCGTCACCCGGCTCAAGGCCCGCGACGTCGACCTCGCCGCGCTCGGCGACGTGCACGCCGAAGTGGACAGTGCGGACGCGGAAGTGCTGTGCCTGCAAGACCCGGTGCGCGGACGGTACGCGAAGCTGGTCATCCGGGAGGACCGCGTGGTGGGCGCGATCGTGCTCGGCCTGCCGGACGCCGCGGCCACCATCACCCAGCTCTACGACGCGAAAACCCCCGTCCCCACCGACCGGCTGGCCCTGCTGCTGGGCCGGGCGCTGCCGTCGGCGGGTGTCGTCGCGCACAGCCCGGCCGACCTGCCCGCGTCGGCGGTGGTCTGCCGCTGCAACTCCGTCACGAAGGGCCAGTTGGTCACGGCGTGGCGTTCCGGCGCGGTGACGGTGCCCGACCTGGCCACCGCGACCCGGGCCACCACCGGCTGCGGCGGCTGTGCGGAAGCCGTCCGCGGCATCGCCGACTGGCTGACGCGCGCATGACCTCACCGCCCGGTCGGGGGCGGCGTGCGGACAACGTGCCCTGCGCGTCACCGCCCGCCATGCCCGGGAAATCCCCGCTTCGTAGCGTCTGCGCAACGTCAGCACGAGGAGGATGTCCATGAGCGTCGCCGTCGAGACCCCGCCAACGGACCAGCCGGGCAAGCTGCGCAGGGGGCGGTGGATCGAGCACTGGGACCCGGAGAACGAGGAGTTCTGGGAGCGGACCGGCAAGACCGTCGCGCGCCGCAACCTCATCTTCTCGATCTTCGCCGAGCACCTCGGGTTCTCCATCTGGGTGCTGTGGTCGGTGGTGGTGCTCAACCTGTCCAACGCGGGTTTCGGTGGCGGCACACCGTTTTCGCCGAGTGAGCTGTTCTTGCTGACCGCGCTGCCGAACCTGGTCGGCTCGGCGCTGCGCATCCCGTACACCTTCGCCGTGCCCAAGTTCGGCGGTCGCCTGTGGACAGTGATCAGCGCCGCCCTGCTGCTGATCCCGACTGCGGCGCTGGCCGCGATGGTGCACTTCGACTACGTGCGCAACCAATCGCACGACACCCAGTTCACGATCATGCTGGTCATCGCCGCGCTGGCGGGCTTCGGCGGTGGCAACTTCTCCTCGTCGATGGCCAACATCTCCTTCTTCTACCCGGAGAAGCGCAAGGGCCTGGCGCTGGGCCTCAACGCCGCGGGCGGCAACCTCGGCGTCGCCGTCGTCCAGTTGCTGACGCCGCTGGTGATCATCGTGGGCGTGCCGTTCGCCATCGCCAAGAATCCGGTCCACCCGGTGCATCTGGCCTACGCCGGGCTGATGTGGATGCCGTTCATCATCGCCGCGATGGTCGCCGCCTGGTTCTATATGGACAGTCTCACCATGGCGAAAGCCGACAGCCGCTCGTATCTGTCGTGCCTGCGGCAGCCGCAGACGTGGATCATGTCGATCCTCTACATCGGCACGTTCGGCTCGTTCATCGGGTTCTCGTTCGCGCTGCCGCTGGTGATCAAGCTGACCTTCCCGGAGTTCCTCGCGCAGAACCCGTTCATCGGCACCTATCTCGCCGGCCTCGGCTTCCTCGGCGCCCTCATCGGTTCGGTCACCCGCCCGTTCGGCGGCTGGCTGTCCGACCGGATCGGCGGCGCCCGGGTCACGCTGTGGGTGTTCGTCGCGATGGCCGCGTTCACCCTGCTCGCGATGTACGGGGTGAACCAGCGCAGCTTCGCCGTCTTCTTCGGCTCGTACATGGTCATCTTCGCGCTGTCCGGCGCGGGCAACGGCTCTACCTACCGGATGATCCCGGTCATCTTCGGTGCGCTGGGCCGCAAGGAGATCGCGGACAAGGGCGCCGACCCGGCGGCGACCACCCTGCGCTTCAAGCGCGAGGCGGCGGCCGTCATCGGCATCGCGGGCGCGATCGGCGCGTTCGGCGGGTTCCTCATCCAGCAGGTCTTCCGGCTCGCCAGCGTGCCGGTCGGTGCTGCCGTGTCGAGCGCGAAGTCCATTGAGGACAAAGCGGCCGCCGCGGTGGCCAACGCCGACTGGTCGACCTCGGCCCTGGGCATCTTCATCGTCGGCTACGTCGTGTTCGCCGCGATGACGTGGTTCTTCTACCTGCGCAAGACAACCGAATCCGCCCGCGTCCCGAGCCTTGCCTACGCCGGGGTCTAGTCCCGGTGGGCCTTGGCGGCGAGGAAGCAGTACACCCCGAAGGCGGCCAGTCCGAAGGCGATCACGGCGAGCAGCAGCACGCCGTAGGGCTGGTCCGCCACGGTGTGCAGCGCCTTGTCCATCCCGCCCGACTGCTCGGGGTCGGCGTTGACCGCCGCGAGGCCGACCAGTCCGCCGATCACCGCGTACGCCAAACCCTTGCCGATCCACCCGATCCGGCCGACGCGCTCTACCCAGCGCCGGGAGCCGTCAGGCAGCGAGTCCATGTCGAGATCCTGCTCGAACGAGCGCTTGACGCCCTTGCGCAGGATCACCACCGCGATCACCAGGATGCCGACCGCGACCGCCCCCACCAGCACTTGTCCGTACGGCAGCGCGAGCACTTTCGCGGTCAGTTCCTGCTGTTTGCCGGTCGAGTCGGTGCTGCCCTCACCCATCGCGAACTGCAGTGCGCCGATGGCGATCGCGGTGCCGGTGATGCCCCGCGCGCCTGCGCCGATCCGCTTGTACAAGCGCTTGCGCGGCTTGCTCACATAGTTGTAGCCGGCTATACCCTCGATGAACTGCCAGGCGGCGAACAGGAACAGCCCGACCGTCAACGCCCACAGCAGCACCGGCCCCGCGGTGGTCTGTGAGATCTCGGCCAGCGCGCCCTTGGAGTCGGTCTGCTCGCCCGTGTCGCCCAGCACCACCTGCGCGGCGAGCCACGCGATGATGATGTGCACGCCGCCGTAGAACACCATGCCGACCCGGCCCAGCACCTGGACCACCGGATTCCGCCTGACCTCGTGCGCCGCAGTGCTCACGACGTCCCCTCGCAGGCTCGGTGACGCCGCTCGCGGACGCCCTGTGACAGTGGTTCGCTCGCAAGCACGCTCACGACGGCCCTCCTCGCCCACCCTGCCCGGGCGCTACGTACCCCCGGAAAGGGTCGGTCAACCGTCGGCGAGCAGGTTGAACACCGCCTCGATCGCCTTGCGGGTGAGCGCGCACGGCTGCTCGACGCCCTCGTACGTGCCGAGCACGGTCAGGTGGGAGCCGTGTTCGTGCGGCTGCCTGCCCGGGTCGAGCGCCACCGACAGCCCGCAGTCCTTCCCGCCGACGCCGCCGACCTGGTAGGCGGTGTTGCCGAACAGGTCGCCGATCGGCTGGTAGCTGGGGGTGCCGGGCGGTTCGGCGCGGAACAGGATCGACGCGCCGGTGGTGCCCCGCGGGTAGGGCAGGCGGTAGCGGCACAGCTCGGCCGAGGACTCGTCGGCCTTGACCGTGACCCTCGTCCCGGTGACGCGGGCCAGCGCGGGCACGAACTCGGCGCAGTCGAGGATCGCGGGCACCCGCTTCGGCATCCGCACGGTCGCGAGGACCGCGGACAGCACCTCGGTGCTCGTCGTGGTGGGCGGGGCGGTTGTCGTCGAGCGCGCGGGCGCGGGCGGGCGGGGGCTCGCGGCGGGGGTGGCGCAGGCGGGGAGGGTCAGCGCGGCCAGCAGCAGGGCGGGCCACGCGGTACGTCGGGGGAGCACCCGCAGACCGTAGGCCGGCCGCCCGGTTCGTGCCCCGGCAGCGGCCGGAATTCCTCCGATCGTGGCACCGGTCACCCGCACGGGGGGCTGACCTGCGCAGAGAGGGCTCCGTAACCGGGGCGCAACAGTGGGGACGCGGGTGCGACACGGGCGGACCACAGCATGGTGTGCACAGCCCACGCACCCCGCGAGGAGGAACCGGATGGCGCGCACACTCGTCGTCGTCGGCAACGGGATGGTCGGTCACCGGCTCGTCCAGGCGCTGCGCGACCGCGACGCCGGGGGAAGCTGGCGCGTCGCCGTGTTCGCCGAGGAATCCCGGCCCGCCTACGACCGGGTGGCGCTGACGTCCTATGTAGACACTTGGAACCCGGCGGCGCTGCAGCTCGACGGCGCCGAGTTCCCCGGCGACGACGCGGTGGAGCTGCACCTGGGTGATCCAGTGGTCGCCATCGACCGCGCGGTCCGCACGGTGCGCTCCGCGTCCGGGATCGTGCGGCGCTACGACGCGCTCGCCCTGGCCACCGGCTCCGCTCCGTTCGTGCCGCCGGTCCCGGGCCGCGACCTGCCCGGCTGCCACGTCTACCGCACCATCGACGACCTCGACGCCATCCGGGCCTCCGCCGGGCGCGCGAGCGGCGGCCGCGGTCGCGGCGCCGCGATGGTCGTCGGCGGCGGATTGCTCGGCCTGGAGGCGGCGAAAGCGTTGCGGGACATAGGTTTGTCGCCGCATGTGGTAGAGCTGGCACCGCGCCTGATGCCCTTGCAGGTGGACGAGGGCGGCGGCGCGCTGCTCAAGCGGCTCATCGAGGGCCTCGACGTGACGGTGCACGCGGGCACGTCCACCGCGGCCATCGAGCGCGACCGGGGCAGGCTGCTCGCCAGGCTGGCCAACGGCACCGAGCTGGACCTCGACCTGGTGGTGTTCTCCGCGGGCATCCGGCCGCGCGACCAGCTCGCCCGCGACGCGGGACTGGCGGTCGGCGAACGCGGTGGTGTCGCGGTCGACCGCGGCTGCCGCACCAGCGATCCTGACATCTACGCGATCGGCGAGTGCGCGAGCCTCGGCGGCCGGACCTACGGCCTGGTCGCGCCCGGCTACTCGATGGCCGAGGTCGTCGCCGACCGGCTGCTCGGGGGCACCGCGAGCTTCCCGGGCGCCGACATGTCCACCAAACTCAAGCTTCTCGGCGTCGACGTCGCCAGCTTCGGCGACGCGCACGCGGCGACCGAGGGCGCCATGGAGGTCGTGCTCAACGACGCGGTTCGGGGCTCCTACAAGAAACTCGTGATTTCGGACGACGCCAGCACGCTGCTCGGCGGCGTGTTCGTCGGCGACGCGGCCGACTACGCCACGCTGCGTCCGATGGTCGGCCGCGCGCTGCCCGGCGAGCCCAGCGCGCTGCTCGCCCCGGCGGGCGGCGGGGGAGTGGGGATCGACGCGCTGCCCGACGACGCGCAGGTCTGCTCGTGCAACGCGGTCAGCAAGGGCGCGATCAAGGCGGCCATCGTCGAAGGCGGCTGCGCCGACGTGCCGAAGATCAAGGGCCGCACCAAGGCGGGCACCTCCTGCGGGTCGTGCGTGCCGATGCTCAAGCAGTTGCTCGCGGCATGCGGCGTCGAGCAGTCCAAGGCGCTGTGTGAACACTTCGGACAGTCGCGGGCGGAGCTGTTCGAGATCGTCCGGGTCACCCGGATCACGACGTTCAGCGAGCTGGTCGCCCGGTACGGCACGGGCCGCGGCTGCGACATCTGCAAGCCCGCGGTGGCCTCGATCCTGGCCTCCCTCGGCGGTGGGCACATCCTCGCGGGCGAGCAGGCGGGCCTGCAGGACACCAACGACCGGTTCCTGGCGAACCTGCAGCGCAACGGCACCTACTCGGTCGTGCCGCGCATCCCCGGCGGGGAGATCACCCCGGTCAAGCTGATGGCCATCGCCCAGGTTGCCCAGGATTACGGGCTGTACACCAAGATCACCGGCGGGCAACGGATCGATCTGTTCGGTGCCACGGTCGATCAGCTCCCCGCGATCTGGAAACGCTTGGTGGAAGCCGGTTTCGAGTCCGGCCACGCCTACGGCAAGGCGCTGCGCACGGTGAAGTCCTGCGTCGGCTCCACCTGGTGCCGCTACGGCGTGCAGGACTCCGTCGGTCTGGCGATAGAACTGGAACTGCGCTACCGCGGCCTGCGCGCGCCGCACAAGCTCAAGGCCGCGGTTTCGGGCTGTGCGCGGGAATGCGCGGAGGCGCGCGGCAAGGACTTCGGGATCATCGCCACCGAGAACGGCTGGAACCTCTACGTCGGCGGCAACGGCGGCATGCTGCCCCGGCACGCCGACCTCCTGGTGTCCGAAGTGGACAAAGAGACGCTGCTCAAGGTCATCGACCGCTTCCTGATGTTCTACATCCGCACCGCCGACCGGCTCCAGCGCACCTCGGTGTGGCTGGACGCCATGGTGGGCGGTCTAGACCACCTGCGTGACGTCGTGGTGCACGACAGCCTCGGCCTGTGCGCCGAACTGGAGGACCAGATGGCCGCGCACATCACGGGCTACGCCGACGAGTGGGCCGACGTGCTCGCCGACCCGGACAAACTCGCCCGGTTCAGCTCGTTCGTCAACGCGCCCGGCACGCCGGACCCGACCATCGCCTTCCGCGAGGAACGCGGCCAGCGGGTCCCGGTGCTGCTCGGCACCCCGGAGGTGTTCGCCCGATGACCGCTCTCGCCGAGACAGTGTGGCTGCGGGTGTGTGCGATGGCCGAGCTGACAAGGGAACAGGGCGTCGCGGCGCTGCTGCCCGACGCGAACCAGGTCGCGGTGTTCCGCACCCACGACGACGAGGTGTACGCGGTGGGCAATGTGGACCCGTTCAGCGGGGCGGCGGTGCTCTCCCGCGGCATAGTCGGCGACCTGGCGGGTATCCCGGTGGTGGCCTCGCCGATGCACAAACAGCATTTCGACCTGCGCACCGGGGTGTGCCTGGACGACCCGGCTGTGTCGGTCGCCACCTACCCGGTCCGCGTGGTGGATGCGACGATCCTGCTGGGGCAGCCGTGACGACGCTCCTGGAGGTGCCCGAGGTGACCGGTCCGCAGATCGCCCCGCTCGCGGGATACACGGTGGGCGTCACCGCCGCGCGCCGGGCGGACGAACTGGGCGCGCTGATGGAACGGCGCGGCGCCAGCGTGCTGTACGGGCCCGCCATTCGGATCATCCCGCTCGCCGACGACAGCGACCTGCTGGCCGCGACGACGAGTCTGTTGCGCGGCCCGGTCGACGTGGCCGTGGCCACCACCGGCATCGGCTTCCGCGGCTGGATCGAGGCGGCCGAGGGCTGGGGCCTCGGTCCGCAACTGGTCGAAGTCCTGCGCACGGCGGACTTGCTCGCCCGCGGCCCGAAAGCCAAGGGCGCGGTCCGCGCGGCCGGTCTGGTGGAGACCTGGTCTCCTGAGTCGGAGGCGAGCCCGGAGCTGTTGGACTACCTGCTGCGGTCCGGTGTGGACGGTAAGCGGATTGTCGTTCAGTTGCACGGAGAACCGTTGCGCGAGTTCGTCGACATCCTGCGCGCGGCCGGTGCCGAAGTGGTCGAGATTCCGGTGTACCGCTGGACCGGCCCGGCGGACTCGGGTCCATTGGAGCGGCTCATCGATGCCGTGCTCGCCGGTCAGATCGATGCCCTGACCTTCACCAGCGCGCCTGCCGCCGCCAGCGTGCTGGAGACCGCCGACCGCCTGGGCCGCCTGGACCCGTTGCTGGCCATGCTGCGCGACCGCGTACTCGTGGTCGGCGTCGGCTCCATCACCGCAGGTCCCTTGGTGCGTCTGGGAATTCCGGTCACCCAGCCCGACCGCGCCCGCGTCGGCGCACTGGTGCGCGAACTGGCCGTGGCGCTGCCCGCACGGGCCGTTCGGTTGTCGGTGGGCGGATTGGACCTGGAGCTGCGCGGCCAGGCCGTCGTCGTCGACGGCGAGCTACGGCCCGTGCCACCGGCCCCGATGGCCCTGCTACGCGCGCTGGCCGCCGCACCGGGCCGGGTGCAGTCGCGCCCCGCGCTGGTCGGCGTGCTGCGCAGGCACTCCGGCCGAGAGTCTGGAGTGGACGAACACGCGGTGGAGACCGCGGTCGGCCGGCTGCGCTCGGCGCTCGGCGAGCCCGGCCTGGTGCAGACCGTGGTCAAACGCGGATACCGTCTGGCGGTGGCAGTGTGAGGAGTGGTTGGCCGTTGGTCTTGGTCGCCCACGGCACCAGGTCCGACGCAGGCGTGCGATCAACCCACACCCTCGCCGACGAGGTTCGCGAGCTGCTGCCCGAGGTCCCGGTGAAGGTGGCGTTCGCCGATGTGCGGGCGCCGGACGTGACCACGGTCCTGCGGTCGGTGCGCGGCCACGCTGTCGTTGTCCCTGCTTTCCTGGCCTCGGGCTATCACGTTCGGGTCGACGTACCTGGACAGGTCGCCGCTGCGGAGTGTCCATATGAGACGGTGATCACGGCGGCCTTGGGCCCCGCGCCTGCTCTGGTCGCCGCCATGCACGACCGCCTCGCTGAGGCAGGCTGGCGCCCTGGGGACGCGGTGGTGCTCGCGGCAGCAGGCTCGTCCGACCACCACGCCCACGCCGACATCCGCCGCGCCGCCCTGCTGCTCGGCGCGCGCACCGGCTCGGTAGTGCGAATCGGTTACGCCGCAACGTCATCGCCGGCTATCAGGGATGTCGTCGCGGAGGTGCGCCGCGATGCCACCCGGATCGCGGTCGCCTCCTGGCTACTCGCCCCCGGCCGTTTCCACACCATCGTCGCCGACTGCGGAGCCGATGTCATCGCCGCACCCCTCGGCCCCCACCCCCGCATCGCCGACCTGATCGTCCGCCGCTACACCGAAGCCCGCATCCACCGCGCCGCCGCCTGACCGCTTCGCCCACCTGCTGCCGGACCGGCGTCCCTCGCCTCCACCCCACCGTTGTCCACATGCCCCACAACCATCCACAGCCAAACGCCCACCACCCCAAACTCGCCCCCACCCCGATAGACTGGCCAAGGGCAGTGCCCCCAAGGGATGGGCGGGGGGTGTCCTTGGGGGGCTCGTGCGATTGAAAAAGGGGTGGCCCCGGTCGGTCGGGGGTGTAGCCGGGAGCCTGGGGCCGGGTTATCGTTGGGTTCGGCGAGTTCCGCGCCGAACCTCCAGACCCGGTACCCACGCCGCCGGGCGGATGCGGGGGCAAAGGGGACGCACAGCGCCTCGGGACGTGACCGACGACCGCGAAACGCACTGGCTGCGGGGCGGGATGGCGCGTGGGGTCCGTCCGTGCCCAAACACGCAGCCGGGAAGCGATCTGCGATGACGTCGAAGAAGCAGCTCAAAGGCCGGATCCGGGCCCGCATGGCCAAGACCGGCGAACGCTACTCCACGGCCCGCGCCCACTTGGTCGGCGATCAAGGTCCGGTGCTCGACCACGGCTGGGCCCTGCGCGGTGGGGTCGAGCCCGAGTCCGCCGCGCTCGTCGGCATGCTGGCGCACGCGGACATCAGGTCGAGCCACGAACTGGACGAGCCGCTGCTGTTCGGGATCGGCGGCGGGATCGGCGCGGGCTACATCCTCTGGGAGTTCAAGCACGACGACTCCCGCTCGGTCGTCCTCGCCTTCACCAACCAGTGGCAGCGCATCGCCGTCCCCAGCCGCAAGGTCGCCGACCGGCTGGGGATCGCGATCACCGAACACCGCACCAGCGGCGCGAAAGCCGCGGCCCGGCACCTGCACGACGTGGGCAGGCCCGCGTTGGTCTGGCCCGACCGCTTCCACATCGGCTACTGGAACGTCCCGAACCACCTCGACGGACACGGCGGCCACCCGGTCGTCGCCTACGCCCACGTCGACGGGCGGGTCCACCTCGACGACCGCAACCTGGCCCCGCTCACCGTGGCCGCGGCCGACTTCGAGCGCGCGCGTGCTCGCGTCGGGTCGTACCAGAACCTGGCCGTCACGATCGCCGACACCGACAAGATCGTCACCCCCGAGCGGTTGCGGCACGCGGTCGCCGCGGGACTGGTCGACGTCGGCGAGCATCTGTCGCAGGCTTCGGACTCGTTCTCGTTGCCCGCGTGGCGAAAGTGGTCTCGGATGATGACCGACCAGCGCGCCGCCAAGGCGTGGCCGAAGGTCTTCGCCGACCGCGTCGGCGTGCTGGACGCCCTCGCGTCGGTGTGGGAGGCCGTCGAGCCGGCGGGGATGACAGGCGGCAATCTGCGCGGCCTGTTCGCCGACTTCCTCGACCGCGCCGCGCTGATCCTCGACCGGCCGGCCCTGGCTGCCGAGGCGACCCGCTGGCGGGAGATCGCGCAGCGGTGGCACGCGCTGGCCGAGACCGCGCTGCCGGCGGACTTGCCGGTGGTCGAGCGCCTGCGCACGCTGACGGCGACCGTCACCACCACGATCGGCGACGGCGACGACGGCGCGGACGAGCGGGCCGAGGCCGCCGCGGAACTGTGGGCACTGCGCGCCGAATACGCCCGGACCAGCCCGTTCCCTGATATTGATGGCGTGTTCGCGGGAGTCGGTGCGGCGGTGGCGGAGATCCACGACGCCGAGGTGGCGGGGATCGCGGGAATAATTGAGATCGCAACTACATTGTAGGGTTCGAGTGGTCGCCGCCCGGGCGGCCGAATGTGATGAGGAGGCACGAGATGCCTGCGATCACCGCCGACACCTTGACCCTGCCCCGCCTGCCGAACCTGCCCGAGTCGGTCACGACCTGGCGCGGGGTGCGCAGGGTCGTGCAGGCACGCAAGTTCTTGGAGGGCGAGGGTTTCCAGGTGCGTCGGCCGTTCCCGGGTGTCGATCTCTCGCTGGCCGACCCGTTCCTGCTGCTCGACCACATGGGCGCGGTCGAGTACGGCCCCGGCGAGGCCAAGGGCGCCCCGTGGCACCCGCACCGCGGCTTCGAGACCGTGACCTACATGATCGACGGCGCCATGCAGCACACCGACTCCATCGGCGGCGGCGGCCTGATCACCGACGGCTCCACCCAGTGGATGACCGCGGGCGCGGGCATCCTGCACAACGAGGTGCCGCCACCGGAGTTGGTCGCCGCGGGCGGGTTGTTCCACGGCGTACAGCTCTGGGTCAACCTGCCGCGCACCCTGAAGATGGCGCAGCCGCGCTACCAGGACATCGCGGCCCGCGACGCCCGGCTGCTGTCGAGCGACGACGGGGGCGCGCTGGTCCGCGTCATCGCGGGCGAGTTGGACGGCCACCAGGGTCCGGGGTCGACCTACACGCCGATCACCTACCTGCACGCGACGGTCAACGCGGGCGCGCGGCTCGCCATGCCGTGGCCCGCGGACTTCACCGCGATGGTGTATGTCCTTTCCGGACACGGCACCGTCGGCGCGCAGCGGCGGCCGCTCGACGAGGGGCAGCTCGCCGTGTTCGGCGGAGGTGAGGCGCTGACGCTGCGGGCGGCGGACGTCCAGCCCGTAAATTCGCCTACCGGCTGGGAAATCCTGGTGCTGGGCGGCAGGCCGATCAACGAGCCGATCGCCCGCTACGGGCCGTTCGTGATGAACACCCGGCAGGAGATCATCCAGGCGTTCGAGGACTACGAGGCGGGCAGGCTGGGCAAGATCCCCGCCGCCCACCGGACGAGCGCCGACGAGAAGCTGAGCTGACCATCGCGACCGCCGCTGACGGTGATCAGTTCACCGTCAGCGGCGGGTCAGCGCCGCCTGGCATTGTGGGTTCCAGCAAGAAGAACGGGAGAGGTGCCCGGAGCGGCTCAACGGGTTCCTGTTTCAGGAAGGGCTTCGGCCCACGCAGGTTCGAATCCTGCCCTCTCCGCCGGACCATCGGCGCGCACCGTGTGCCGGGGGTGGGTTTCCCCTGCTACCCAGCCCCGGCCCACGACGTACCGTCACACGAACAGGAATCCCACGATTCGGGTCGCGGACAGCACGGGCCCGACGAGCCGGTCCAGGTTGATCTTCTTGAGGTCGGTCGTTGCCATCGGAAAGCCCCATCTCTCGGTTCAGGCGTAGCTGCTGTTGATCCAGGACTGCCAGGCGTTGGTCGCCTTCTCCGCATCGGCGTCGGCGGCGAACAGGTGGTGCGCGGCCGAAACCGGCGCGCCCCAGGACTCGCGGCCGTAGAAGCGGTAGAGCGCGTCGGCCGAGCGGATGCCGATGAAGTGCTCGGTCAGATAGTCGACCTCGCCGTCCACCGGGTCGAGGCCCGGCACGTCGATCAGCACACGGTCGCCCACGGCGCGCACACCGAGCGTCTTGCGCAGCACCTCGGTGGCGCCCGGCGCGCGGGCGGCCGGGCCCTCGGGATCTGCCGCGACGTAGGTGACGGGGCGGCCCGCGAAGTGCCGCACGTACTGGCCTAGCGAGTGCAGGTAGAAGTCGGTGTGCTTGCCCGCGCCGTCGAACTGGGTGTCCCAGTCGTCGACGAAGATTCCACTGTGGACGTACCGGACCACGGTCGTGCCGTTGTCCTCGCCCTCGATGATGTGCTCCAAGGCGTTGAACCAGCCGTCCGCGCCGTCGGTGCGCACGAGCAGGTGGTTCGGCGGTTCCCAAGTGACGACCCGGTTTCCCTCCTCGTCCGGGGTGCCGTCCGGGCTGGGCTGGGCGGTCGGGAACAGCCAACCCGACGTCCCGCCGGTCACCGCGGCGAACACCTGCCCGGGGGTCGCCGCCAGGACGACCTCGCGGCGGATCTCGAAGTTCTTCGACATGGCTAACGCTCCTCAGTGGACGGTGTGGCGCTCGACGGCTTGGTGTTCAACGGTTTGGTGATGCTCGGGTGCAGGCCGACGATCAGCCGGTGCGGCCTGCCGCCTGCCGCGGCCTCGTTGTGGTGCTTGCGGATCAGGTCGGCCACGGCGTCCTGCAGCTCGCCCGCGAACGCGGCCCGGTCGGCCGCGGTGGCGAAGCGCACCTCGCCGTCGATGCCGTAGGTCGCGAGCCGCTGCTGGGCGCTGGTCGCCGCGGTGATCAGGTCGCCGACCTCCCGCACCAGCCGCGCCGCGACGGCCAGCAGCCATCGCGCGCTGAGCTGGTCCGGCGCCCGCGACGGGTCAGGGGCGACCGCGGAGAGGGCTGCGGGGGTGATGACGTAGGAGGCGGCGGTCGCCTGGAACACCCGCTCGGTGCAGTTGCCCTTGCGCCGCTCCTCGACCAGTTCGACCAGGCGGTGCTTCTCCAGCTCTTTGAGGTGGTAGTTCGCCTTCTGCCTGGTCAGACCGGTCTGGGCGGCCAGCGAACTGGCCGAACCCGGCTCGGCGAGCGCGGCCAGCAGCCGGGCGCGCACCGGGTCCAGGGAGACCTCGGCCGCGGCCGGGTCGTCGATCACTCCTACTTCGAACATGGGACAACGGTCTCACCGAACAGAAAAGTTGTCAAGGCGGAAAGACTTGTCGGCGGAAGGTGGCCAGGAAATTCGACCGGCAGGACTGGTCCGCGTGGGCGGCCCTGGCCCGGTTGTGCGATGCGGGTATGGGATGAGCGGTGCTCGGACCTCGGCGGGGGTGGATGCGCGGCCGCCTGCCGCAGGTGTGGCGGCGAGGTCGCCTGCGGGGATAGCCGAAGGGGCGCGCGGGGTGCGGCGGTCAAGTCGCCGGCGGGTGTGGGTGTGGCGGTGAGGTCGCCGTCGGGAAGGGGCCACGCAAGCGAGCGCCGGTCGGGTGCGGTGTCGCGAGGTCAGTGGGTGGGTGTGGACACCGCGCGGTGCGTCAGGGCGTCAGGGAGCGCAGCGCGAGTTGCAGCCAGCGTTCGCGGGCCACCGCCGGAACGGTGTCCGACGGGGCGGTGGCGACCAGCAGCGCCAAGTCGGCGGTGGTGATGTCGGGGTGCAGCAGGCCCCGTGCGCGCGCAGCGTCGATGATTCGTTGCAACTGGGCCAGTCCGCGCTCTTCCAACTGCCGCAACGATTCCGCGGCCAGCCCGGTCGCCGCGGCCTTGACCGCGCGGTCGTTGGCGGCCATCTCGGTGAACTCGCGCAGCAGCACGCCCAACTCGGCGATCGGGTCCGCGCCCGCGGCCACCCGGTCGGCCGCGGCCGCCAGTCTGGTCACCAGGTCCTGGCTCAGCTCGGCCACGGTGGCGTCGATCAGGTCGGCCTTGGTCGGGAAGTGCCGGTACAGGGTGCCGACCGCGACCCCGGCGTGTGAGGCGATCTCGTCCATGCCGACCTGGTTGCCGCGCGTCGACAACAGGCGCCGGGTGGCGTCGAGGATCTTGCAGCGGTTGCGGACGGAGTCGGCCCGGACCATGGCGTCCCCCTCCCGCTTGCCAGAACCTGAACCTTGGCTCACTATAGAGGGTGAACGCAGGTTCAGGTTACGAGGGAGATGGCATGACCGGATGGACCGAACAGGACGTACCCGCCGTCGAGGGCAAGGTGGCGATCGTGACCGGCGCCAACGTCGGCCTCGGCTTCGAGACCACGCGGGTGCTCGCCAAGCGCGGTGCCACGGTGGTGATGGCCTGCCGCAACCAGCAGAAAGCGAACGCGGCCCGTGACCTGGTGCTCAGCCACGGCGTCGCGCCCGAGCGGGTCCGCGTCAGTGCCCTCGACCTGGCCGACCAGGGGTCCATCGAAGCGTTTGCGGACGAGATCAAGGCCGAGTACGACAGCCTCGACCTGCTGATCAACAACGCCGGCCTGATGGGCCTCGCCGAGTCCAAGACCGCGGACGGCTTCGACACCCAGTTCGGCGTAAACCACCTGGGCCACATGGCCTTGACGCTGCGCCTGCTCCCCGTGCTGAACGAGACGGCGGGCGCGCGGGTCGTCACGGTCACCAGCTTCGGGCACCGGCCCGGCCGCATCCGGCTCGACGACCCGAACTTCGAGCAGGGCCGCCACGGCCGCTGGCGGGCCTACTTCCAGTCGAAGCTGGCCAACATCCTGTTCACCGCCGAACTCGGCAGGCGCCTCGACGCGGCGGGCGCCGGCACGCTGTCCACCGCCGCCCACCCCGGCTACTCCCGCACCGAACTCGGCAAGGATGATCCCGGGCTGCGCGCCACGCTGTTCAGCTTCAGCGACCGGATCGTTGCCCAGTCGGCCGCAGCAGGCGCCGTCCCGACGTTGCGCGCCGCCACCGATCCCGACGCGGTCCAGGGCGCGCTCTACGGCCCGCGGATGATGGCGTTCGGCACCGCCGTCCCCGAGACGCCCAGCCGGACCGCGCGCGACGCGGAGTTGGCCGCGAAGCTCTGGGACCTGTCGATGGACTTGCTCGCCCCCGCGAAGGTCTCCTGGTGATCGTCGCTCCACATCGGACCGAAGTACGAAAACCGCGTGGTTGAGCCGTGCCGGCGCGGACAGCGCCTCCGGGCCTGCGGTGAACCTCAGCCGCTCCCGCGCGTCCACAGGACATGGGAATCGGACTGATCGCCGTCGTGCTCGGAGGGGTCTTCCTCCTCGCCGGCCTCATCGCGTTCGCCCGGCGGGCCTGACCAGGCACGACTGTAGCGGGCAGTGACGCGTCGCTTACCCTTCGAGGCGCTTCCGTTCGGGGGGTTGTGCGGCCAACACTCGGCTGAAAGAGTGAATGGACTCCCGGCCGGCACGCCGTTGGAAACCCTGTGAGCAACCTCGATGCTCTTCCTCGCGGCGGCCGCCCCAAGGAAGGTGCTCAATGACGCTTGCCCACGATGCCGGCCCCGCCGTGAGCCGGATCGCCGCTGCCCGCGAAGTCGAGTCCATGCACATGGCCGAACAGTGCAGCAAGGCCGCACGTACCGTCGCCGACCACGCCGCCGACGTGGCCGACTGCCTGCACTTGCTGGAGATGTTGGGCCTCGACCCGGCGGCGGCCAAACGCTCCTGACGCCGGGTTCGACTGGCGCGGGAGCTCAGTCGAACAATCCGGGTTCCGGGTCGGGCCGGACCGCCGACCAGCGGTAGGTCCGCATGTCGACCTTCTCGCCGTTCGCGAGCACGCCTTCCGCGCGCAGCCGTTCGAGCTGCTCGCGGGCGATGTGCGGCGCGGGGGTTCCGTTCGCCCTGAGCACGCGGTGCCACGGCAGGTCGTGCCCGTCCTCGGCCAGGATGCGGCCGATCAGCCGGGGCGACGGTGCCCTGGTCAGGTCGGCGATGTCGCCGTAGGACGCAACGCTGCCCGCCGGGATCGACCGGACGGCGGCGCGGATCCGCTCGTGCAGATCCTCGTCCACGCTCACTCCAGGAACCCGTCGATGAGCCTGGCGACCTGATCAGGCTCTTCGAGGTAGACCATGTGCCCCGAATCCAGGTCGACCAGCGTGAAATCCGCGCCCAACTCCACCTTGCACGCCTGCAGGAACTCGGGCCCGACGAACGCCTCCCGCAGCGCCCGCACCACCAGCGTCGGCGTGCCGGGCGGCGGAAGCCGGGTGGCCCGACACATCTCACTCCACGCCGTGGTCACCGCCGCCGGGCAATACCGGGGCCGCCAGTCCACATCCCCCGAATCCATCCACAGATTTCGCGCCCCCCTTCCCCCACCCCCACCCGCCGATAGACTGGAGCAGGGCTGTCCCCCCGAGGTGGGTGGGGGTTTGTCTTGGGGGGAATTGCCTTGCGAAAGGGTGGCCGGGGTCGGGCGTTGTGGGGGAGCGGCTGGTGGGGGAGTGGCGTGCGGGGGTGTGCTGCGGGGGCTCTGTGCGGGAGGGCTTTGTGTGGGCCGGGCATGCGTGCCTTGTGCGGGGGTGACTTGTGGGGGATTGGTCTGGTGGGGGTCGGGCTGGTGGGCCGGGTCTTGTTCGGGGTTGGCCTGGGCGGTAGCGCGGGTTATCGGCACCCAGTTGGCGTCGACCTCCTCCTCGATGAGTTCCGGGTCGACGGCGTCCGGCCAGTCGTTGCGCTGGGTCGCCAGTGCCTCGGCTCGGTCGGCGCAGGTCTTCACCGGGGTCTCCGCCCACGCCAGCGCGTCGGCGGGCCGCACGCTCACGGCCGGGTCCAACAGCACCAGCTTGCGCACCCGCTGCGGCGCGAGCCGGGCCAGATGGATGGCGACCAGCGCGCCGAACGAGTGGCCGACGACCGGTACCGAGTCGAGCCGATGGGCGTCGAGAACGGCGAGCAGGTCGGCGGCGTGCTGCTCCAGTGTCCAGGGCGGCAGCCGGGGCGACCGGCCGTGGCCGCGCAGGTCGGGCGCGAGCACCCGACGGCCCGCTAGCTGGTGCTCGGCGAGGCGCCGATAGCGCCCGCCGTGGCCGGTGATGCCGTGCAGTGCCAACAGCGGCGCCGCGTCCTCTGGGCCGAAGGTGTGCACGTGCAGGGAGTCGGACATGGGCGGCATCATCGCATCCGTCGTCTCCGCTGACGGTTGCCGTGCGCGGTTGCATCGTGCGGGGAGCGGCGTCGTTGCTCCTGATGTCTTCGTTTGGCGGTTGCTGTGCGTGGTTGCGCTTTGCGGGAAGGTGGGCGGCGGAGTTGCGTCCGCGCCGACTGTCGTTGTCGGTGCGATGCGGCATTGCGTCCGCCGCGTTGGGCGTGCCGCTGCCGGGGTTCGGGGGTGGCCGTGATGCAATCGTCACCGTGGCAGCCGGGAAGTCGACTCGTGCGCCGCTGCTCGTGCGGCGGCAGGCGGCGAAGCGGCGCGCGCACCAGTGGGACGACGAACCGCGGCGGGTGCTCGCGGGCATCGGCGGCTTCGTGCGGGTCCTCGGCGGCCCCGGCTCCGGCAAGACGACGCTGCTCGCCGAGGTGGCCGCCGACCGCATCCTGCGTGGCGGCGTCGACCCCGAACAGCTCCTCGTGCTCACCGCGAGCCGTCGCGCCGCCGCCGAGTTGCGCTCCCGGATCACGGTGCTGCTCACCGAACACGGCGACGACGGCCCGCTGCGGACCGTCCGCGAACCGCTCGTGCGGACCGTGCACTCGTACGCCTTCGCCGTGCTGCGCATCCAGGCGATGCTGCACGGCGGCCCCGGGCCCCGGCTGCTGTCCGGCCCGGAGCAGGACTCGGTCATCCGCGAACTGCTCGAAGGCGACCTGGAGTTCGGCGCGGAGCACTGGCCGGAGCGGCTGCGGCCCACGCTGGCGGTGCCCGGGTTCGCCGAGGAACTGCGCGACCTGATCCTGCGCGCCGCCGAGCGCGGCCTCGGCCCCGAGGACCTCATCGACCTCGGCCACCAGCACATTCGCGACGAATGGGTTGCGGCAGGCCGGTTCTGGGAGCAGTACGAGCAGGTCACGCTGCTGCGCGGGGCATCGGACAGCGCCGTCGCGCACACCAGCGCGCCCGCGCTCGACGCCGCCGAGCTGGTCGCGAGCGCGGTGCTGGCGTTCCTGACCGACGACGAGCTGCTGGCCGCCGAGCGCGCGCGGGTGCGCTACCTGCTGGTCGACGACGCGCAGCACCTCGACCCGCTGCAGTACCGGCTGGTGCGCGGCATCGGGACGGCGGCGACGGAGTTCGTCGTCGCGGGCGACCCGGATCAGGCGATCTTCTCCTTCCGTGGCGCCGATCCCCGGCTGCTGCGCGACGCGGCGGGCGACACCGTGCATCTTGGGACGGGCCACCGGATGGCGCCCGCCGTGCGCCGCGCGGTGTCGCACCTCGCGGCGCGGCTGCCGGGCGGCGGCAGGCGCCGGGTCGACAAGGGCCGCGACAAAGGCGGCACGGTCACCGTGCGGCTGCACGCGTCGTCGGCGGCGGAGGCGAGTTGGGTCGCCGATCAGTTGCGGCGCGCGCACTTGCTCGACGGCGTGCCGTGGTCGGACATGGCGGTGCTGGTCCGCTCGGCGACCCGATCGGTGCCGGTACTGCACCGCGCGCTCGCGGCGGCCGGGGTCCCGGTGGCCGCGCCCGGCGACGAGCTGCCGCTCGCGCAACAGCCTGCCGTGCGGCCGTTTCTGGCCCTGCTGCGGTGCGCGGCGACCCCCGCGCTGCTCGACCCGGCGATGGCCGAGCTGCTGCTGTCCTCGCCGCTCGGCGGCGCCGATCCGTTGGCACTGCGGCGATTGCGGCGCGGCCTGCGCAGGCTGGAGCTCGCGGGCGGCGGCGACAAGTCCAGCGACGACCTGCTGGTGGAGGTGCTCTCCGCCGACGACCAGCTCACCGCGCTCGGCGACGCCGAGGCCGCGCCCGTCCGCCGGGTGGCGGGCCTGCTCACCCTGGCGCAGAAGGGAATCGCGGACGGGGTCAGCGTCGAGCAGGTGCTGTGGGACATCTGGCAGCGTGCTGGCCTGGAGGCGCGCTGGGTGGCGACCGCCACCCGCGGCGGACCCGTTGGCGCGCAGGCGGATCGCGACCTAGACGCGATCGTCGCGCTGTTCCACGCGGCCGAGCGCTACACCGAGCGGCTGCCCGGCGCGGGCATCGCCGCGTTCGCCGACCACCTCATCGGACACCGCATCGCAGGCGACACCCTCGCGCCCACCGCGCCGCAGGGCGAAGCCGTCGTCGTACTCACCGCGCACGCGGCGGCGGGTCGCGAGTGGACAGTGGTGGCGGTGCCCGGGGTGCAGGAGGGTGCCTGGCCGGACCTGCGCCTGCGCGGCTCCCTGCTCGGCGTCGAGCGGCTGGTGGACCTGGTGTCCGGGGTGAACATAACCGACCCGGTGTCCGCGACGGCCCCGCTGCTCGCCGAGGAGCGCAGGCTGTTGTTGGTGGCCGCGTCGCGCGCGCGGACCAAGCTGTTGGTCAGCGCGGTGCGCGGGGAAGAGGAGCAGCCGTCCCGATTCCTCGCCGAACTCGCGGGCGTGGAGGCGACCGACGACGCCGAGGCGCTGGTGCCGATCGCGAAGCCGGAGCGCGCACTGGTGCTGGCCGACCTGGTGGGCGAGTTGCGCCAAGTGGTCTGCGACAACGGCGTCGACCAGGGCCGCCGCGGACTCGCCGCCCGCCAGCTCGCCCGCCTCGCGGAGGCGGGCATCCCGGGCGCGCACCCGGATAGCTGGTACGGCCTGCCCGAAGTGTCCACAGTGGAACCATTGCGCGGCAAGGGCGACCCGGTTCGGGTCTCACCGTCCACTGTGGAGATACTGGCGAAATGCCCACTGCGGTGGGTCGTCGAGCGACATGGCGGCCAGGACCCGGTGGAGTTGGCCGCCATCACCGGCACCCTAGTGCACGCACTGGCCCAGGCCGCCGCGTCCGGCGCGACCCGCGAAGATCTGATGGCGGAACTGGACCGGGCGTGGGCGTCGGTCGACGCGGGCGCGCCGTGGTTCTCCCGGCGTGAACAGCAGCGCGTGCGCGGCATGGTCGACACCTTCCTCACCTGGCTGCACGCCACCCGCGCCGAGCTCACCCAGGTCGCCGTGGAACGTGACATGTCGGTCGAACTTCCCGACGCCATCACGGTTCGCGGTCGGGTCGACCGGCTGGAGGTGGACGCGCGGGGGCGCCCGGTGATTGTGGACGTCAAGACGGGCAAGGCTCCGGTCAGCGCGGGCAACGCCCAGGAACACCCGCAGATGGCGGTGTACCAGCTCGCCGTCGCCTACGGCGCGTTCGCGGAAGACGGACTCAGCCGGGAACCGGGCGGGGCGCGGCTGCTGTACGTGTCCAAGGCGAACAAGAAAACCGGTGCCACGGAACGAGTCCAGGAACCGGTCAAGGGTGAAGTGCTGGAGCACTGGCTATCGGTGGTCCGCGACGCGGCGGCGTCGACCGTGGGGCCGGAGTACACGGCGGTCGAGAACCCGGACTGTCCTCGGTGTCCGGTCCGCACCGCATGCCCCATCCACCCCAGCGGCAGGCAGGTAACGGAGTAAATCCACTCGAACAGGTGATCGAATGGCGGACGGCCCGGAATCGTCGGACCCCGGGGGTAGATTAAGTCCCATGAGTTCGCCACCACACGACGACTGGCACGAGGTGCACGATTCGCGACGCCTTTACACAGTGGCGGAGTTCGCGGCGTTACCGGTGGACCGGTCCCGTCGGTACGAACTCCAAGAAGGCGTGGTCATCGCGAGTCCAACGCCAGTGCCTCGCCACATGCTCCTCGTCGGTGACCTGCACATGCAGATCCGGCCGCAGCTACCGGCGGGGTTGTTGGTGCTCCCGGACATCGATGTCGATCTCCAGTCGACACCTCCGGTCGTGCGCGCGCCCGACGTCACGATCGCTCTCGCCTGCGCGCTGGACGGGCCGGGGTTGACTGTCGCCGCGGAGATCCTGATCGCCGTGGAGATTCTGTCGCCTGGGTCGCGGCGAACGGACACGGTGATCAAACCAGTGGAGTACGCGGAGGCGGGCATTCCGCAGTACTGGCTGGTCGATCCTGAGCCGCCGGTGACCATCAACGTCTTCATGCTCGTCGACGGGCACTACGAGGAGTCGCAGCGGGCAGAGCATGTGCTGGTTGTCGAGGAGCCGTGTCCGCTGCGGATCGACCTCGACGCGCTGACCGTGTGAGGGGGTGGGATCGGTCATGAGTCTGCCCCTGCCCGGTCTCGCCCTGGTCAACCCGCGCGAGCTGGCCTACGAACTCGGCCTGCCCGCGCCCACCGCCGAGCAGGCCGACGTCATCGCCGCGCCACCGGAGCCCGCGCTGGTCGTCGCGGGGGCGGGGGCGGGCAAGACCGAGACGATGGCGGGCCGCGTGGTGTGGTTGGTGGCCAACGGGTTGGTCACGCCCGAGCGCGTGCTCGGCCTGACCTTCACCCGCAAGGCCGCCCGCCAGCTCGCCGAACGCGTCCGCTCCCGGCTGCGCAGGCTCGCCGGGTCGAGGCTGCTCGACAAGCTCGACCCCACCGGCGAGCGCCGTGCCGCCGTGTTCGCCGGGGAGCCGACGATCCTGACCTACCACGCGTACGCGGGCAGGCTCGTCGCCGAGCACGGGTTGCGGTTGCCGGTGGAGCCGGGGGCGCGGCTGCTCACCGAGACCGCGTCCTGGCAGCTCGCCCACCGGGTCGTGGCCACCTGGAGCCAGGATCTCGACACCGACCTCGTGCCCGCCACCATCACCCGCTACCTGCTCGCCCTCGCGGGCGAACTGTCCGAGCACATGGTCGATGACGCGGTCCTCGCGCGGCACGCGGAGATCATGTGCGGGCTGGTCGAAGCCGCCCCCCGGGCGCCCCGACAGCGGGCGGACATGTCCCAGGACTTGCAGAAAGTCCTTGTCACCCAACGGTTTCGGGTAGCTCTGCTGCCGCTCGTGGCGGCCTACGCCGACCGCAAGCGGCGGACGGGGGCGGTCGACTTCGGCGACCAGATGTCGCTGGCCGCCCGGCTCGCGGCCGGGCACGTCGAGGTCGTGCGGGGCGAGCGCGAGCGGTTCGGCGCAGTGCTGCTCGACGAGTACCAGGACACCGGGCACTCCCAGCGCGTGCTGCTCCGATCGCTGTTCGGCAGTTCGCTGGAACACCCGAACGCCAAGCCGATGACGGTCACCGCCGTCGGCGACCCGGCGCAGGCCATCTACGGCTGGCGCGGCGCCAGCGCGGCCAACCTGCCCCGGTTCACCACCGACTTTCCCCAGCGCGACAACGGAAAACTACTTCCCGCCGCGCGCTACGGGCTGCTCACCAGCTTCCGCAACCCGCCCGAGGTGCTCGATCTCGCCAACGCCATCTGCGCCCCGCTGCGCGCCCAGGGCATCGAGGTGGACGAGCTGCGCGCCCGCGACGACGCGCCGCCGGGTGACATCCGGTTCGCCCTGCTGTCCGATGTGGACACCGAGGTGCAGTGGGTGGCGAACCAGGTCGCCGACCGCTGGTACGCCACCATCGAGGAACGGGAGCAGCCGCCGACGGCCGCCGTGCTCGTCCGGCGCCGGGCCGACATGGCCGACCTGGCTACCGCCCTGCGCGAGCGCGGTCTGCCGGTCGAGGTGGTCGGCCTCGGCGGGCTGCTGGACGAACCCGAGGTGCGCGACCTGGTCAGCGCGCTGCGCGTGCTCATCGACCCGCTCGCGGGCACCGCCGCCGCCCGGCTGCTCACCGGCTCCCGTTGGCGCGTCGGTGCCGCCGACCTCGCCGCGCTCTGGCGCCGCGCCGGGGAACTCGCGGGCGCCTACGCCACCAAGCCCGCCGACGCGGGCCCGCTCGACGTCCTGCCCGGCGAGGGCGCCGAACAGGCCGGGCTCGTCGACGCGATCGACGATCCCGGCCCCGCGCAGGCGTACTCCGAACTCGGATACCACCGCATCCGCGCGCTCGGCGCCGAGCTGACCATGCTCCGCCGCAGGCTGGACCAGCCGCTGCCGGAACTCGTCGCCGACGTCGAGCGGACCATGCAGCTCGACATCGAGGCCACCGCCCGCCGGGGCGGCGCGGGCCGGGCGCACCTCGACGCGTTCGCCGACGTCGTCGCCGATTACGCCCGGGCCAGCCCGTCCGCGAGCCTGCCTGCGCTGCTCGACTACCTGGCCACCGCCGAGCAGGCCGAGGACGGCCTGGAGCCCGGCGAGGTCGAGGTCGCGGAGGACCGGGTGCAGATCCTCACCGTGCACTCGGCGAAGGGCCTCGAATGGGAGGTCGTCGCCGTGCCGCACCTGGTCAAGGAGGTCTTCCCCAGCTCGCGGCGCGGCGGGAGCTGGCTGCGCGCGGTCACCGAGCTGCCTGCCGACCTGCGCGGCGACGCCCAGGACCTACCCAAACTGGCCCTGGAGAGCGCCGAGAACCGCAAGGACGTCGAGCTGGCGCTCAAGGCGCACAACGAGGACTTCGCCGAGCGCGGCCTCGTCGAGGAACGCAGGCTCTGCTACGTCGCGCTCACCCGGTCCGAGCGCGTGCTGCTGGTCTCCGGCCACTGGTGGGGCCGCACCGGCACGAAGCCGCGCGGCCCGTCGGAGTTCCTGACCGACCTCGCCGAGCACATCACCGAGCGCGGGTGGCCGCCCGACGTGCTCGACCTGTGGGAGCCCGAGCCCGTCGACGGCGCGGACAACCCGCTGGCCACAGCCGTGAAGTCGGCCAGCTGGCCCGCCGACCCGCTGCGCGACCGACGCCCCGACGTGGCGATCGGCGCCGCGCTGGTCCGCGCCGAGCTGACCGCACTGCGCGACGGCGAGGAAGCGGGCGACGACCCCGACGACCCCGATGGCTGGGTCCGCGACACCGACGTGCTGCTCGCCGAGCGCGCCGCGTTCGCGGGCCGCCGCGAGCAGGTGACGCTGCCCGACCAGCTCTCGGTGAGCCAGTTGGTCGAGTTGGCCGCCGACCCGGCGGCGCTGGCCCGGCGGCTGCGCAGGCCGCTGCCGTACCCGCCGAACCCGGTCGCCCGGCGCGGCACCGCGTTCCACGCCTGGCTGGAGCGCCGCTTCGGCTCCCGCGCCCTGCTCGACCTGGACGAACTCCCCGGCGCCGCCGACGACGACGCCGCCCCCGACGAGGAACTCGACGCCCTGCGCGAGGCGTTCCTGCGCAGTGACTGGGCCGACAAGGTGCCGCACGAGGTGGAGGTGCCGTTCTCCACCGAGATCGACGGCATCGTCATCCGCGGCCGCATGGACGCCGTGTTCGCCGAACCCGGCGGCGGCTGGACCGTGGTCGACTGGAAAACCGGGCGGCTGCCCGACGACGAGCGGCTGCCCGCGCTCACCGTCCAGTTGGCCGCCTACCGGCTGGCCTGGGCCGGTCTGTCCGATGTGGACGTGACCAGGGTGCGTGCCGCGTTCCACTACGTCCGCCAGGACGCCACCCTGCGCCCCGCCGACCTGCTCGACGCCGATGGAATCCGCGCCCTGCTCAGAACCGTCCCCGACGCCTGAGGGCACGGGCAGGGGGCTAACCTTCCGCCGTGGATCGGATATCGCTGGGAAGCACAGGATGAGCAGGCCGCGGCCGGTCCGCGCCGACACCGACCTGTCCGGCATCATCCGAATGCCGGAGAGCCGGGTCAGCCCGGTCACCTCCATCATCCGGCGCATCCTCTGGGCGCTGCTCGCGCTGTCCGTGGCCGTGTCCCTGGTCTACTTCGACCGCGACGGCTATCGCGACCTCAACGACGACGGCATCTCCCTGCTCGACGCCGTCTACTACGCCACGGTGTCGCTCTCCACCACCGGCTACGGCGACATCACGCCGGTCAGCGACTCCGCGCGGCTGATCAACATCCTGGTGATCACCCCGCTGCGCATCCTGTTCCTCATCGTCCTGGTCGGCACCACGCTCGCGGTGCTGACCGAACGCTCACGCCAGGTTTTCAAGATCCAACGCTGGAGGTCGAAGGTGCGGGACCACGTGGTGGTCGTCGGCTACGGCACCAAAGGTCGCTCGGCGGTGAGCGCGGTGCTGTCCGACGGCGTCGAACCCAGCCGGATCGTGGTGGTCGACACCGACCAGGCGATGCTCGACGCCGCGTCGCTGCTCGGGTTGGTCACCGTGCACGGCTCGGGCACCCGGTCGGACGTGCTGCGGGTCGCCGGGGTGCCGCGGGCGCGGTCGGTCGTCGTCGCGGCGAGCCGGGACGACTCGGCGGTGTTGATCACACTCACCGCGCGTGAGCTGGCGCCCAAGGCGCAGATCGTGGCCGCCGTGCGCGAGACCGAGAACGTTCATCTGCTGCGCCAGTCCGGCGCCAACCAGGTCGTCGTGTCCAGCGAGACGGCGGGCAGGCTGCTCGGCATGGCCACGCACACGCCGACCCTGGTCGACATGGTCGAGGACCTGATCACCCCGGACGAGGGGCTGGCCATCGCCGAGCGCGAGGTCGAGCCGAGCGAGGTCGGCGGCTCGCCGCGGCACCTGTCCGACATCGTCCTGGGTCTGGTCCGCGGCGGGAAGCTGTACCGGGTCGACTCTTCCGGGGCCGACGCGATCGAGGTCGGCGACCGCCTGCTCTACATCCGCAAGGTCACGCCCGCCGACGACTGACCCCTTGCGCGGTCTGCGACGATCCGAGAGTGCGTGTGCCGCCGGGATTCCAGGGGCCCGCCGCCAAGGTGGCTGGTGTGGCGGTGTTCGCCGTGTTCGTGGCCGTTCTCATCGCGCTGACCGGTGCGCTCGGGCTGTGGTCGAGCGCACCGCTGACCCATGCGCGGACGACGGCCACCGTCGTCACCGGCGTCCCGTGCACCCCGCCGGGGGCCACCGAGGAAGTCACCTACAGCCGCGACGGCGCCGAGCGTCGCGCGCCGCTGGATGCCTGTGGACACCAGTCCGGCGAGTCGGTCGAGATCGCGGTGCGCGACGACGACCCGGTGGTCCACCTCGCGCGGGCGACGACGGGCGCGGCCACCGACGCTCGGCCGATGGGGCTGGTCCTGCTGGTCTTCGCGGGCATCGCGGGCGCCGGATTCGTCGACCTGTGGCGTCGGGCGGCCTGACGTCAGGCCACGTCCTGCGGGCGGGCCGCCCACGTGTTGCACGGCGCGGTGCGGTTGTTGGTGAACCCGTGCTCCTGCCACGCGCCGTAGTGCTGGGGCGATCCGTGGTCCGCGGGCGCGCCCTGCTTCCAGTCGCCGCGGGTGTAGCCGTCGGCGAGTACCTCGCGGATGACCTTGTCGTTGACCGAGCCGCCGCCTTGCTGGCCGCCCGCGAACCACATGCCGCCGAAGCACTGCGCCTGCAGCTCCGAGCGTCGTGACAGCTCCAGCCCGGCCGCGGTCTGGTCGCCCGCCTCGTACCGGGCGTCCCAGTAGGTGTCGGAGATGCCTGACAGCGCCTGGATGTGGTGTCCGAACTCGTGCGACAGCACGCCGAGGTAGACGCCGGACTGGTTGCCGTAGAGGGTGGTCTGCAGGCCCTCGAACGGCATGTAGATGGTGTTGTTGCGGGAGCAGTAGAACGCCGACCAGGTCGCCCCGTTCGCCGAGCCGCACGGGCTCTCCCACTGGTTCCCGGTCGGGAACTGCAGGCCGGGGGTGCGGTAGGGCAGGTTCGCCCGGGCCATGACCGGCGCCCACGCCTGCTCCATGCACGGCAGCGCGGCGGTGAAGAAGTTCGCCGCGCTCCGCGGGTCGGTGCGCCACGCGGGCAGCGTGCAGGTGACCACGCTGACGCCGTTGTTCGGGCTGTGCACCGGGTTGTCGGCCAGCGCGAACACCGGCCGCGGGCCCGCGGGCGTGGTGCGGGTCGTGGTCGTCGGGGTCGACCGGGTGGTGCGGGCTGTCGTGGTCGTGGTCGTGGTCGTGCGCGTCGTCGTGTCGGGCGCTCGGAAGTCGAGTACGGCGCGTAGCTCGTGGTCGGGTACGAGTAGCCGACGTCGCCCGCGTTCGGCTTCTTCCTGGTGAGCTGCATCGTGCCGAACACACCCGCGCCGACCAGCAGCAGCGCGACGACCATGATCGCCGTGATCGGCCCGGCGTTGGACTTGCGGGGCATCGGCGGATACGGCTGAACCCACTGCGGCGGCCCGTACTGGGGCGGGCCGTACGGGTAGGGCGCGGTCTGCTGACGCGGGGGGTAGCCCGGGGCGGGCGGCAGCGGCTGGACCCGCGGCGGCGGCGCCACCGGCCTCGGCGGCGGATACGGCCCGTGTGGACGCCACGGCCCCACTGGCGGCTGAGTCATCGTTCCCCCGGTGTCGAGATCCCCGGGCCCGACCGTTTTCGGCGGACCGCCGGTGAGCATATTGGCGCTCGGCTATCGTTCGCCGGCGTGTTCACCAAATGGGGGGTGGCCGCCACGGTGTTGGCGGCCGGAGTCACCTTCACCGCTGCTCAGCCGTCGTTCCCGGCGCCGCCGTCGGACGCGCCGAGTATCGGATTCCCGGTGCCCAAGCCCGGCCCGGTCGGCACGAGGACGCCGCCCACCATCGACCCGATCCCGCCGACGGCGACCGAGGGCAGGCCGTCGCGACCGCCGGGCGTCGGCAGGCCGGTGCTCCCGCGCAGTGTGAACATCCAGCTCAAAGTGGAGCGCGACGGCAGCCTGACGGTGGTCGAGCAGGTCATCGTGCAGGCCCGGGGGTCGATGACCCGCACGGCGCCGCTGCGCGTCGGCGACCGTGTGTTCACCGTCCGGGACGCGACCGTCGAGGGCAACGGCACCGCCGAGGTCAGCGGCGACACGTTCACCATCCGGCTCGGCGAGGGCGCGACCACCGTCAAGTACACAGTGGACGGTGCGATCGCCGACTTCGGCGACCACCTGCAGTTCCGTTGGCAGGTGGCGAGCGGGTGGGACACCAAGCTGGTCTTCCTGCGCGCCTCGCTGCTGACTCCCAAGCAGGGCCGCGATTTCGTCTGTCTGGCGGGCCCCGCGGGCACCGAGCGGCGCTGCCAGTCCGCGCTCACCGACTCCGGCGGCGTGCTGCGCGTCATCCAGTCCGATTTGGACTCCGGGGCTCGGGTCGACCTCGCCGCCGACCTGCCGCCGGGCACCGTCCCGGTCAACGCGCGGTTCGAGCGGTCCGCGGGCGTGGCGGGTCCGTTCGCGCTCACCCCGCTCAGCGGTGCGGGCCTGGGCCTGCTCACCCTGCTGCTGCTCGGCGGGTTCGCCGCGCTGTGGTTGGCCCGCGGCCGTGACACCAAGGCCCTGGTTACCGAGGTCGGCCCGGTCGACGTACTGGTCGGCGACGGGGACCGGGTGGCCTTCGCCTCGCCGGACGGGGTGCTGCCCGGCCAGGCGGGCACCGTCGTCGACGAGCGGGTAGACGCGCGCGACCTGAGCGCGACCGTGGTCGACCTAGCCGTCCGCAACTACCTGTGGATCGCCGAGGTCACCGGCGACGACTGGCAGCTTGTCCGCCGCAACCCTGCCGACGACGCGCTGACGGCCTATGAGCGCGCCGTCTACCGCGCGCTGCTGCCCGAAGGCGCCGAGTCGGTCACCGTGTCCACGCTGCGCGCCACGCCGCCGGACGTCTCCGCTGTCCGCGCGGCGGTCTACACCGACGCTGTCGCGCACGGCTGGCTCGCCCGCGGGCCCGGCCGTCTGGTCGTCGTCGGCGTCGTGCTGGCCGTGCTGGGCGCGGGGGTCACGGCGGCGCTGGCGTTGACCGCGGCGCACGCGCTGCTCGGCGTCGCGCTGGTGATCGGCGGCATCGCGCTGGCGCTGGGGGCGCGGCTCTTGCCCGCGCGGACCAGGCGCGGCAGCGTGCTGGTGCAGCAGGTCCGGGGCGTCCTGGGCTACTTGCGCGGGGCGCGTCCCGACGCGGTGCCTGCCGCCGACCGCGAGCTGGTGTTCTCCAGGTCGCTGCCCTACGCCGTCGCGCTGGGCGAGACCGAGCAGTGGTTGGCCAGGTACGCCGGGCTCGACGCCGCCGCGGACGGCACGCCGGGGCTGTACTGGTATGGCACCCAGGACGAGACCTACGACCAGGCCCGGTTCGCCGCGCGCTTCCAGGCATTGCTCGACGCCCTCGACGGAGTCTTCGACAGCCTTCGCACGACGCGGTGACCTGAACAGGCCATCGCCGACCGTTCCGCCTGTGCGGACGTGCACTCTGCTGACAATCGGATCGGCTGGGGAGTGGGTAATGGTCGTCGCTGAGCCGTCGGGTCAGCTCTGGAGCCAGGTCAAGCCCATGATCGGCGGCTGGCCGGACAGCGACGAGGACCAGCTCACCGCTGTCGCGGGCGCATGGGACGCGGCCGCGGGCAGCGCGCAATCGGCGCTCGACAGCGCCAAGGCGTCGGCCACGGCCACTGCCACGTCCTGGCTGGACTCGGCGGGCAGCACGCTGGCCACTGCCTTGAGCACGCCGACGCAGACCACCCGCGTCAAGGACGAGTTCGGCAGGTTGGCCGGGCAGACTCGGCACTTCGCCGGAGCCGTCCTGGCCACGAAGTCGGCGATCGCCGACACGATGGCGCTCAACGAGCATCTGTACCAACTCGCGCTCGTACTGCCGGGGAGCGCCTCGCAACTGTTTGTCACCGCCGTCGCCGGACACCTGAACGGCGTGATCGACCAGCAAGTGGCCGAAGTGGCGGGCTACTCGTCGGCGCACCCCGCCGCCTATGCGCAAGGCGAGCCAGGCGCGGCGGACCTGGCGGCGGCCCGAGACGTGTTCTTCGGCCAGCCCCCGCCCGGCGCGCAGCGCATGATTCTGCAGACCGGCGCCATCGTCCCCGGGGGCGGGGACGGGATCATCGTCAGCCGCTTCTTCATCGCCGACGAGGGAGCGGCGTTCGGCCTCCTGCACGGGGATGGTCGCGGCCCCAGCACCGATCCGAATGCCGGTCACCGGTTCTCGGTCGCCTGGGACACCCGTACCGGGGAGGTCAGCCTCACTGTCCTGCCGAGCACCAGGGCGTTTGAGGACCACCCGATCGGTGCCCATCCGATCAACACCGACCCGGGCGGTTCGCCCAACAACTTCATCGTGCACGAGGCCGGTCCCGACCGGCTGAACGTCGAATACAACGTGCTCAACAGCGGCGTTCCGGTTCCGGTCGGCGAGGCCAACGGGCGACTGTTGATCGAGTTGGAACCGGACGGCATCCACGTGAGCAACCGAGGCGACGACTACCCGGACGGCGAGTTCATCCAGTACCGCGACAGCGGCACCCGGCTCCTGGGCAGCAAGGAGATGTCGCCGTGGAAGGAAACCTCACCGGTGATCAGCGACGCGTTTCCCGGCCTCGGACAGAACGGCCACACCCGATCGGCGCCGCGCTGACGCGGGATGGGGGACCTGATGAGCGGCGGGCTCTACGACGACTACGCGCAGCTCGCGCGGGACGTGCGCGAGACGCGGCGGAAGCTCGATGAGGCGTCGGCCATCGCCTATTCGGATGATGGCCTGGTCAGCGTGACGGTGAGCGGCCGGGGCGAGTTGCTGACGCTGGCGCTGGACCCGCGGATCTACCGCGGCACCGACTCCGCGGCGCTGGCCTCGACCATCAAGGACACCCTCGCCGAGGCTGTCGAATCGGCCCGGCGCCAAGCGTTCGAGCACTGCCGCCCGTTTCTGCCCAGCACCGCGCGGGTGGACAGCACTGACGTGGTGTTCGACCCCTTCCTGCACCAACTGGACCGACAGATGAACGGGGACCCGACATGAGTGACGTCGGTGGCGTGTCGATGGCGCCCGCGGAACTGGGGGACGCCATGCGGCTGCTGTCCGCCGCGGGGGAGCGCTTCGGCGTCGAGTGGCAGAGCCACCAAGGAGTGATCAGCGCGGGTGAGGGTGCGATCGGCGGCGGCAGGCTCGCGGCGGCGTTCCGGCCGAACTACGGGCCTGCCGCCGAGTCGGTGCGGGCGGCGGCCGGGCGCATTCCCGGCGCGTTCGGCGCGACCTCGGCGGCAGGCACCGCGTCGGCGACGGAGTACGTGGGCACCGACGCGGACGCGGCCAGGCAGTTCGCCGGTGTTCGGTCGATGGGCCTGCGCTAGCGCGTATCCGATCACCTGCGGACACGGAATATCGCTAGTGATCTTGATCGCGTTACCCCGTTTGAGCAGCGAAAACCTCATTCGGGGGGCGCCTGGCGGACCTATCGATACACGGGGTACCGTTCGCCCACTTTCACCGTCAACCATTCACTCGAATGGTGTTCTGGGGAGGCTCGTTGCTCACCACAGTGACCCGTGTCGTGTTGGCGGCCGCTGTCGGCCTCACCATGGCCGCCACCTCGCTGCCCGCCGCCGCTCAGGAGCAGCCCGCCGAGTCTTCGGTCGTGGCGCAGCCCGAGCCTGCCGACCCGGTCGAGGTTCCCCAGCCGACGATCACCAGCGCGATCGCCGTGTGCGACGGCGGCAAGTCTGGCGTCGAGGTGATCATCGAGGACCGCCTGGAGCCGTACAAGGTCATCCTCAAGGGCTCCGACCTGCCCGCCAGGGAGACCGAGTTCGACGAGGACCACGCCGTGCACCGGACCGTGTTCAGCCCGGTTCCGGTCGGCGAGTACACCGTCGAGATCGAGGGCGCCGACTCGGCGGCCGACGGCGTGCCGGTCGTGGTGAAGCCGTGCGCCGACCTCGACCCGGGCAAGGGCGAGTTGGACATCGAGGTCCAGTGCAAGGCAGGCTGGGGCCTGGTCACCTTCGTCGTGGCCAACCCGGGCAGCGACGAGGTGCGCACCTTCGCGCTGGAGATCCACGGTTCCCCCGCGTACGAGAGCATCGAGCTGGCGCCGGGCCTGTTCCTGCGCATCCACGAGAACCTCTTCGACGACGGCGGCTACCAGGCCGTCCTCACCGGCGACGGTCTCGCCGAGCCGCTGGTCCGCGAGTTCGCGGTCAAGTGCGCGGCGGAGAACGCCCCCGGGCTGGGCACCTACGCCCAGTGCGACGACAAGGACGACGTGACCACGCCCGCCGTGGTGTGGGTGGAGATCGCGAACCCGAACCGCGCGGCTGTCGACTACACGGTCAAGGCAGGCAAGGCCAACAAGACTGTGAACGTGGCGGGCGGCGGCAACGGCAGCGTCGACCTCGGCGGCTTCCCGGCGGGCGACTACCCCGTGACCGTCCTCGGCTCCGACGGCACCGAGACCGTGACCGGCGTCGCCGTCGACCACTGCGCCGACGTCGAGATCGACGAGGACGGCCTGCAGATCGCTGTGCGCTGCGTCGACGGCAAGTCGATCGTGACGGCCCGCTTCTTCGCTGTCGGCCCGTACCCGGCCACCCGCGAGTTCGGCGTCGACGGCTCCGCCCGTTACGACGAGACCGTGGAGTTCGCGGGCGACGGCCCGTACCAGTGGACGCGGCACACCGGCAAGTTCGAGGACGGCACCTACACCGCTCGGCTCACCGGCAGCGGTCTGGAGACTGTCGAGCAGTTCACGGTCGCCTGCGTCCCGACAACCCCGCCGGCCACCACCCCGCCCGTCACCACGACGCCCGCTCCGCAGGGCAGCGCGGGCCCGTCCACCGACGACAGCCTGCCGGTCACCGGCGCGGCGGTCGGCGGCATGGTCGCGCTCGGCCTCGCCGCCCTCGGGCTCGGCGGCTTCCTGGTGATCGCCGCCCGCCGCCGCAAGACCAGCACCGACTGAGCCGGTCCGACGGCCACCTTCGGGTGAAGGTGGCCGTCGGATTCCAGTGGCCGGGATGAGTCATCCACAAGCGAACGTTCCGCGTCCCACGCCGTCGCCGCCCTCCCGTACGCTCGCCTGGTGACGGTTTCCGAGCTGAACAGGTACACCCTGTCCAACGGCCTGCGCGTCGTGCTCGCCCCCGACCAGACCTCCCCGGTCGTCGGCGTGTGCGTGCACTACGACGTGGGTTTCCGGTCCGAGCCCGAGGGCCGGACCGGCTTCGCGCATCTCTTCGAACACCTGATGTTCCAGGGCAGCGAGAGCCTGGAGAAGCTCGCCCACTTCCGGCACGTGCAGTCCTCCGGGGGCACCTTCAACGGCTCCACGCACCCGGACTACACCGACTACTTCGAGCTGCTGCCGTCCGCCGCGCTGGAACGCGCCCTGTTCCTCGAAGCCGACCGGATGCGCGCGCCGAAGCTCACCGAGGAGAACCTCCGCAACCAGATCGACGTGGTGAAGGAGGAGATCCGGCTCAACGTGCTCAACCGCCCGTACGGCGGCTTCCCCTGGATCCTGCTGCCGCCGGTGCTCTACGAGACCTTTCCCAACGCGCACAACGGCTATGGCGGCTTCGAAGACCTCGAAAACGCGACCATCGCCGACTGCGCGGCGTTCTTCGACACCTACTACGCCCCGGCCAACGCCGTGCTCACGGTCGCGGGCGACTTCACCGTCGAGGCCGCGCGCGAGCTGATCGAGAAGCACTTCGGCGACGTGCCCGCGCGCCCACGCCCGCCGCGCCCGTCGTTCGCCGAGCCGCCGCCCGCCGCCGAGCTGCGCGCCGACCGGCCCGACCGGCTGGCCCCGCTGCCCGCGGTCGCCATCGGCTACCGCATCCCCGACCCGATCGAGGAGATCGACGGCTACATCGCCACCCTCGTCCTCGCGGGCGTGCTCGCCGACGGCGACGGCTCCCGCCTGCAGCAGCGCCTGGTCTACGGCGACCAGCTCGTCACCGACGTGAACGCGGGCTGCGGGCTGTTCGGCCCGTTCGAGGCCCGCGACCCGGACACCTTCACCATCACCGCGATCTACTCCCCGGACGTCTCCGTCGACCAGGTCCTGGCCACCGTCGACGAGGAGCTGGAGAAGCTCGCCAGCACCCCGCCCGCGGCCGAGGAACTGGCCAGGGTCACCGCCCGCTGGCTGGCGAGCCTGCACAAGGAACACGACCGGCTGGTCAGCCGCACCCTCGCGCTCGGCGCGTTCGAGCTGCTCTACGGCAACCCGGCGCTGGTCTACGAACTGCCCGAGCGGATCTCCGCGGTCACCCCGGACGCGGTCTCTGCAGCCGCCAAGGCGTTGCGGCCCGACGCGCGCGCCGTGCTCACCATCACCCCGGCGGGAGCAGGCGAGTGACGCACGCGCCCGACCGCCCGGCTCGCCTCGTCGGGAGCAGGCGAGAGCCGACCAGCCCTGGCCCCGGTGTCCTCAGTGGACAGACCGGCCCCGCCAGCCCCGCCACCGTCTTCGCAGGAGGAAATCCGTGAGCCGCACCGCCGAGGAGATCGGGCGCACCGTGCGCGGCCCGCGCCCGCTGCCACCCCTGGGCGAGCAGCGCGCGGCCACCAATCTGTCCGCAGTGGACACTGTGCTGCCCAACGGCCTGCGCGTCGTCGTCGTGCGCCAGCCGACGGTGCCGATGGTCGAGTTGCGGCTGCGCATCCCGTTCGCGGGCGACGATCCGGCGCACGCCGCCCGCGCCGAGGTGCTGGCCGCCACCATCCTCACCGGCACCGCGCGGCGCGACCGTGTCACCGTCGACACCGAGTTGGCCCTCGCGGGCGGCGAACTGGCCGCCGCGGTCGACCCGGAGCTGCTCTCGATCGGCGGCAACGTCCTGGCCGGCGGTTTCGACACGCTGCTCAACGTGCTCGCCGACGCGCTCACCGGCGCGGTCCACCGCGACGACGAGGTCGAGGGCGAGCGCGGCAGGCTGATCGAGCGGATCACCGTCGCCCGTTCGCAGCCGAGCATCATCGCCCGAGACGCCCTGCAGAAGCACCGCTACGGCGACCACCCGTTCACCCGCGAGATGCCCGAGGCCGCCGACGTCGCCGTGGTCGAGGCCGACCACGTGCGCGCCCTGCACGCCGCCGCGCTCCTGCCGCGCGGCTCGGTCCTGGTGCTGGTCGGCGACCTCGAACCAGAGCGTGCCGTCGCGGACGTCGCGGCGGCGCTCGGCGGCTGGCAGTCGGCGGGCTCGGCGTCGGTGTTGCCGCCGCTGCCCGAGGTCCCCCCCGGCGACCTGCTGCTGGTGAACCGGCCCGGCGCCGTCCAGTCCCAGCTTCGGCTGTCCGCCAAGGGAGTCGTCCGCACCGACGCGCGCTACCCGGCGGTGCAGTTGGCCAATCTCGCCTTCGGCGGGTTCTTCTCCTCCCGCCTGGTGGAGAACATCCGCGAGGACAAGGGCTACACCTACCACGCCCGCTCCTACCCGGAGTTCACCCCGAGCGGCGCGACCCTGCTGGTCGACACCGACACCGCCAGCGCCGCCACCGCGGGCGCGCTGCTGGAGATCCGCTACGAACTCGGCAGGCTGGCCGTCAACCCGCCCACCGAGTCCGAGGTGGAGACCGTCCGGCAGTACGCCATCGGCTCGCTGCTCACCGCGACCTCGTCGCAGGGCGGGCTCGCCTCCCAGCTCGCCGCCCTCGCCGTCCTCGGCCTCGGCGTCGACTGGCTGGTGGGGCATCCCGAGCGGCTCAAAGCGGTCACGGTTGACGAGGTGGCCGCGGCCGCCCTGGAGTTCTTCGCCCCGGCCCGGTTCACCGGCGTCATCGTCGGCGACGTGGAGAACCTCGCCACCCTGCAGGCCCTCGGCGGCGTCCGGCTCCCGTGACCCGACCGCGTTCGCGAAGCCAGGTGATCCCGTCATGACGACCGACGTCCGCGAAGAGCCGTTCCAGCTCGCCGTCCTCCCGGCCCTGTCCCGCTCCACCGTGGAACGCGACGAACCGGTCCGCAAGGACGACGCCCGCCTCGTCGAACTCTGGTCGAGCGGCCAGGTCGTCCTGGTCGACCGACTCGGCCGCACCCCCGTCCGCGACGGCGCGACCACCCTCGCCCTGCGCCCCGGCGCCGCCATCAGCCCGGAGCGCCCGCCCGAGGCCATGCTCTTGGGCGAGGACGACGGCATCGCCTACTGGGCGCTGGGCGCCACGGAACCGTTGCGCGACACCATCGCCCCGCCGCCCAACGCGTGGGGGCTGTGGCCCGGCGCCGTCTCCGCGGCGGGCGAGGAGTGGCACGACCTGCGCGGTATCGGCGCCTTGCTGGACGACACGGCCGCCGGTCTGTTCACCACCGCGGTCGCCCTGGTCAACTGGCACGCGCGCGCCAAGTTCTGCGCCAAGTGCGGTTCCCCGGTCGCCCGCGCCGCCGCGGGCTGGGCCACCCACTGCACCGGGTGCGGCCGCGAGGAGTACCCCCGCACCGACCCGGCCGTCATCTGCCTCGTGCACGACGGTGTCGGCGTCAACGGCGACCACGTCCTGCTCGCCCGCCAGCCCATCTGGCCCGCGGAGCGTTACTCGGTCCTCGCGGGGTTCGTCGAGGCCGGCGAGTCCCTGGAGGCGTGCGTCGAGCGGGAGATCGCCGAGGAGGTCGGCGTCACGGTATCCGCTATCCGGTATCTGGGTAGTCAGCCGTGGCCGTTCCCGCGCTCCATCATGATCGGCTTCGCCGCCGTCGCCGACCCCGCGGCCCCGCTCACCCCGGCCGAGGGCGAGATCGAACACGCCCACTGGGTCTCGCGCGCCGAGGTCCGCGCCGCCCTCGACGCGGGCGGTGAGATCGAGGGCCTGCGGCTGCCCGGTCCCACGTCGATCGCCCGCCAGATGCTCGCGGGCTGGGCCAACCCCGACACAGCCGAACGCTGATCCGGCGCGGCTGTCAGCGGAGGTCGGCGAGGAGCAGGTCGATGACGACCTCCTCCGGTACTGCCCACCCGGCCCGCAACGCCGACGCAAGCTCGGTGTCCCAAGGGGTCGGGCCCGGTTCGGCGCCCAGCGGCGGCAGGTCGACGCCCTCGCGGCGGGCGAGTTCCAGGGCCTCGCGGTAGTCGGCCGCGCCCATGCGCCACGGCGCGCCGCCAGTCAGCGGCAGGACCTGGCTGGTGATCAACAAGCCCGCGCGGTCGAAGTCGCCGTGATACCGGATGACGGCACCGGACGAGGCCAGGCGCGACAGCAGTTGGCGCGCGACGGTGCTCAGATGACCTGACACGCACACGAGCGGGTGGCGGATGCCGGAGTCGATGACCGCCTCGACCACGCGCGGGTTCTCGCACACGGCGACAACCGTGCCCGGCGCCACCAGGGCCGCCGGTGCGGCCCCCAGATCGCGCAACGTCACGTGCGAGGGCAGCCCGTCGGCCGTCCGCTCGTGCAGGGCGCGGGCCCAGGAATCCGTTCCCGCCCAAGGCATCGCCCAGCACAGCACCGGCGTCGACACGCCGTCCGGCGCCACAGCGCAGCGCTCCCACAGCGTCCGTTCGTCGGCCGCCGTCCGGGGGAAGTCGACGCCGTGGGCCAGGGCGGCGGCGCGCAGCACCAGCCCGGCCAGTTTCCGGCCCCGGTCGAGGTCGTACGCACCGCCGCCGTGTCGGGCGGACAGGGCGGCGCGGGTCGTCCACTCGGCGGGGACGGTCTCGGGGTCCAAGTTGATCCGCGCCAGGATCATCGCCGCGCGATTCGCGGGCTCCGCAAGGGATTCCGGCGCGATCTTCGCGTAGCGGCGCACGTGGTCGATCCAGTACGGCGCCCACGCCCGCGCCGACAGTCCGGCCGAATCCAGTGCCCGCCCCAGAATCTCGTCGGTCCAGTCGCGGCGCTCCGCCTCGACGGAGCGGTGCACCGGACTGAACTCCGCCGGTTCGCCCTGCACGGCAGCCAAGACATCCGTCAGTCCACAGTGGAACGTACTGGCGCGCAGCCGGGCGTCCAGGTCGGCCACCAGGATCGTCGTGCCCACGCCCGCGGTCAGCGCCGCCCGCGCGGGCGGGTCGCCGAACGCGCCGAGCAGCGTCGACACCGCTTCGGCCGCGCGGGCGTCGGGCGCCTTGTAACCCAGCTTCACCTGCCCGCGCGCCACCGCCTTGCGCGCCTGCCGCCACAGCACCTCGTACTCGGGGCGCCCGAACTCACGGCGCAGGTCCTCGGTCACGGGTCGTCGCGCTCCAGTCCGGCGCCGTCCCAGGTGGTGTGCGTGCACGCCACGCCGTGGCCGGACTTCGGCCGCAGCACGTCGTAGATGTGCATGCGCGGGATGCGGTCGGACACCCCCCAGCCGCTGGGCCAGGTGATGATCCAGTCCATGTCCAGGTCGACCAGCAGGCCGAGCATGCGCGCGATGGTCGGGTCGTCGAGGCGCTCGAACGCCTCGTCCAGCAGCACCAGCCGCAGCGGCGACATCTGCGAGGTGGCGGCCAATCCGGCCGAGATGGCGCCGTAGAACGCCGCCGCGGCAGCGAAAAGTGTCACATACGAGATGAGCCGCGTCTCACCGGAGGAGAGTTGGCGCAGCCGCCGCGAGCGGGGTTTGCCGTCCGGGCCGGTGTCGCGCACGCGCACGGTGAACGCGAACCACGACCGGTAGTCCAGCGCCCGGGCCAGGATCTCGGTGTAGCCGCCGGACGCCGAGTCGCGCTCGGCCTCGATCCGCTCGGTGAACACCTGCTGCAGCCGCGCGTCCTGCTCCGGGGTGCGCTGCGCGAAGGGCATCCGCAGCAGCCGCAGAGCCTCCACAGTGGACTCGTCGAGCCAGGCCGCGGGCTGCCACTCCAACTGCACGTGCACGCCCTGGCTGGACCGCGCGGTGTCCAGCACCTCGTTCATCCGCCGCGTCAGATCCTCCGCCACCGAGATCTGCCCCGAGAGCCGCTCGGCCAGCTCGCGCACCAGGTGCAGCGCGAAGATCCCCTGGTACCGCTCGGTCAGGAAGCCGCGCCGCTCGGCGAGCCGGGTGGCGACCCGCCGCGCCGCCACGGCGACCGGGGCCGGGCCCTCCTCGGCCGACACCACCACGGTGAGGATGCCCGCGTGCCGCTCGGGCAGCACGTTGTGCGTGCCAGCGAGCGAGCTTTGCAGCGCTTGCAGCCTGGTGAGCGCGTTTTCCTCGGTCGGCAGCCGCTTCGCTTGCGCCACAGCGGTTTCCAGCAGTGCGTAGGCGTCGGCGTCCTCGGCGGGCCGGTCGTCGTCCACCGCCGCGGGCCACACGCCGGGCGCGGCCAGCGCGTCGGCGAACGCCCGCGCGGCCGACTCGGCGCCCGCGCGCTTGCCGTCGATCTCCGCGCCGCGCGTGTCGAGCAGGGTCTGCGTCCGCACGACCCGGTTCGACAGCTCGCCCGCCGCTTTCCGCGCCTCGGGCAGTTCTTGGCGCGCCGCCAGGCGCTGCCGCTCCAGGTCGGTGAGCTGGCGGGCTACTTCCTCGGCCGCGCCGCCGATCGCGCCGGTCAGCTCGGACAGCGCCGCCGCCTCGCGGTGAAACGCGCGGCACTTCTCGTCGGCGACCTGTTCGGCCGTCGTGCGGTCGTCCACGGCCGCGTTGTGGTCGTGCAGCGCCTCGACCAGATCGCGCACCGTGCCGACGCACCGCTTGCCCAGCGCGTCGCGCAGGCTCTCCGCCGAGCCGCGGGCCTGCGTGGCGGCGCGGTGGGCCTGGCGCAGCGCCTCGGTGTCCGGCGGCAGGTCCGCGGCGCCCGCGTCCTGGGACAGCTCGGTCTCCATCGCCCGGATGCGACCGTCGGCGGCGACGTGTTCCGCGCGCCGCCGGTCGGCCTTCGCGGTGCTCTCCGTCGCGATCCGCTCGGCCTCGGCGGCGGTGACCCGCGCGCCGATCACCGCACGGTCGTCGGGGAACGAGTCGAGGTGCCGGTCCCAGCCGTCCACGGTCCGCGCCCGCGCGCGCAGCTCCGTCTCGGCCGCGGACAAGTCTTCATGCATCCGCTCCAACGCTGCCGCCAGCTCGCCGATCGCTCGCTTGCGCGCCGCGTCCCGGGCCCCGGCGCCGACGAACTCGGCGTCCGATTTGGACAGTGCGCCGCCGAGCACGCCCGCGCGCCACCGGCCGGACGGCCACACCGCGAGCCCGGCGTGCTCCGCGCTGTAGGACACCGCGCGAAGCAACGCCGCCACGGTGTCTGCCGACACCGGGCTTTCCGGTTCCACCGCGGGAACCAGCGCCGCCGACAGCGGGTTCGGCGCCGCCGCACTGTCCACAATGGTCAGTACGTCGGCCAGGTCCGGGTCGGCCATGCCGTTCGCCGTGACCCACGCGGTGAGCAGCCCACTGGCCTGCAACGCCGCCTCCAGGCCCGCGCGGTCGGCGCCGCCGAGCCCGTCGGCGAAGTCCACCAGCCGGTAGAACGGCGCGCCCGCGGCGGGATCGCGCTCGGCCGAGGCGTACGCGGGCGGCGGGGGAGTGGCGTCGACGCCCTTGCGCAGCTCGATCAGCCGGGCCTGCGCGTCGGTGATCCGCTCGACCAGGTCGTCCACGACCTGGCGCGCGGCCACCACCTGCTGGCGCAGCGCCGACAGGTGCGGGGTGGCCCACTGCCGCGCCGCTGTCCGCGCGGTCCGGGTCGCGTCCGCGCCCGCCCGCACCTCGGCGGGCGTCGGCGGCTGCGGCGGACGCGGCGCGTGCACCTCGGCGAACGGGCCCGCGCCCGTCCACGAAACGGTGTGCTCGCACCACGTCTCGACGGCCACGCCGAACCGCTGCCTAGCCTCGTTGCGCCGACCCGCCGCCTCCGTTGCCTCGATCTGCGCCTCGCGCGCCTTGACCTGCACGGTGTCCAGGTCTTGCCGGTCGCGGTCGAGCCGGGCCGACCGCTCGTGCAGCGCCATTGCCAGCGCGGCCCGCTGGGCGACTACGGAACCGACATCGGCGACCCGCGCGGCGGCGGCGGACAGCGCGGCGTCGAGTTCGTCGGGCGCCAGCTCCGGCGGCGTGCGGCGCTGGATCTCCAGCGGCTCGGCCTCCGGGTCGGGCTTGGCCCGCACGCGGTCGGACTCGGTGCGCGGCACCGGTTTCGGGGCCGCGGGCAGGCTCGGGCAGAGCGCCGGGTCGAGACCCGCGGCGGTCAAGCTGTCCATTGTGGACTTCGCCTGCTCGGTGGCGTCGGAGATGTCGTCCCCCAGCCTGCGCAGGACGGTCAGCACTGTCTCCACCGCGCGGTCGGCGTGGTTGCGCTGGGTGGCTGCGTTGTCGAGGGCGGAACTCGCCGCCTCCCGGGTGCGCTCGACCAGCTTCTCCCGGTCCTGCAAGTCGCGCATCCCCTGGTAGGCGGGCAGCGATTTGAGCGAGTCGATGCTGGTCTCCAACTCGGCGTCGCGCTCCTCCAGGTGGCGCACCTGGGCCTCGGCGTCGGTGTGCCGGGCGCCGTCGGCGGTCAGTTTCCCTTCCAGCTTGCGGAGTTCGGCGCGCGCGCTGTCCAGCGTGCGGCTCGCCGCGTCCGCGCGCCCGCCCGCCGCGTGCAGCGCGCCGAGTGCATAGCCCGAATAGCCGGACAGGAACGCGCCCATCGCCTCGTCGGCCGCGCTGAGCCTGTCGATGTTCTCCCGGATGGACTCCAGGTCCTCGAACGAGGTCGCCAACTGCTCCACCACACCGATGTCCAGCGGCGGCAGCGCGTCGCAGAGGATCTGCTCCAACTGTCCATCTTGGACCTTGAGGCCGATGTCCGGGTTGCGCAGCGTGCGCTGCAGGTGCAGCAGATCGCCGTAGCGCCCGCCCGGCACGCCGTAGACCGTCTCGGCCACCTTCGCGCGGAACGCGGCCTCGTCGTAGACCCGGTCCGCGCCGAGCGCGTCGCGCAGCGCGGCCGGGCCGAGCGGCACCCGGTCGGCCGAGGCGAGCTGGAAGTGCGTGCCGACCCGCGCCGGGGTGACAAACCGCCACGAGTCGCTGATCGCCTGCGAGGTCGCCGACGCCTTCACGCCGATACCGCAGGTCAGGTATTCCTCCATACCGTCCATAGTGGACCTGTGCAGCTCGATCCAGGCGTAGCCGATGCGGTTGGGGCCGCCGTCGTAGTCGTCGAGCATGAGCCTGCGGATCGACACCGTGCCCGCGCCCTTGGACCCCAGGTAGCGCAGGTCGCCGTCGAGGCACAGCGGCAGCAGCAGCTCCAGTGTGCGGGACTTGCCGGAACCGTTGGTGCCCTGGAAGATCGCCCGCCCGCCGGAGAAGTCGAAGGTCTGCTCGCGGTACTGCCAGATGTTGACGATCCCGCCGCGGTGCAGCCGCCAGCGGCCGAACACCGCCTCCTGCTCGGTCACGATTGCCCTTCCTCGTCGAACAGCGACCAGCCCGGCTCCGGCGCCTCGGGCACCGGCCCGGCGGCCTTGGCCGGGGTGTCGTCCGGCCGCGGCAGCCAGCGGTGCGCGGCCGGGCTGATCAGCCAGCCGTCGCCGTCCGGCCGCGCCAGCGTCAGCTTCACCAGCAGCTCGGCCACGGCCGCCACCAGCGCGTCCAGATCCTCGGTGGCCTGCCGCGACCACGCCGCCGGGTAGTCCTCGACCAGCCGCGCGCACACTTCGCGCAGCGCGGCAGGCGACACCGGCACCCGCCCGTCCGGCCGCCGAGTGTCCTCTTCGGACTCTTCGGACTCGCCGAGCAGTTCCGGCAGCGCCAGCAGCGTGATCCGCGCGACCGTGCCGGTGGACGGGAACACCACGTCGGTCAGGTATTCCTCCGGGTCGGTCACCGCGACACCCTCCGCGCGGGTCTCGGTGATCAGCCCGAAACAGCGCTCCAGCAGCACGGATTCGCGGCGCTGCCCGCGCAGCAGCCAGTCGGCCTCGGCGGGCGGCAGGTCGGCGTACAGCGTCACCGGGTTCTCCACCAGCCGCCTGCGCACCGCGTGCTCCGTGCCGAGCTGCCCCGGCGACGCGGCCAGCGTGATCAGCTCGCCCGCGGTCTCGGCCTCGCCGAGCGGACCGGCCAGGAGCTGGCCCAACAGGTCGGTGTGGATGGTGATCAGCGCCTCGGCAGGCGACTCGCCGATCAGCCCGGCGACCGTGCCGTCGGTCTCGGTGATCACGCCGAGGCCGATGAGGTGCCGCAGGGCCGCGGTGAGGGCGCGCCGGTCGCCGATGTCGTCGGCCGCCGTGATGTCCACTTCGGACGCCGTGGCGCGGATGTCGGCGACCAGCCGCGACAGCAGCACCTGCTTGCCGACGCCGGTCAGCGCGGCCATCGTCAGGCAGACATACGCGTATGCGCGCGGCGACAGCGCGGGCTCGCCGCGCGTGGCGTCGTCGCCGGGGCCCGCCTTGTAGAGCCGGGCGAACCGCCGCTGCACCACCAGCCGGTAGCCGAGCAGCGCGGCGAACATCTCCTGCAGTGCCACCCGGTGCCGGTAGACCAGCGGCAGCAGGTCGCCGTCCGGGCCGCCGGGGCGCAGCAAAGGGTGGCGCAGCAACACTTTCGCGCACCGGGCCACGTTCGCCGCGTCGATGTCGGACAGGCCGCCGAGCACGTCCGGGCGCTGGGTCCTAACGGCCACCGCGCACCTCCGTGCGCTCGCGGCTGATGCCCAACACGGTGTCGCACAACGTCAGCGTGCCCGCCGCGCTGCGGATTCGGGTGGTGTGACCGGGTTCCGGGGTGAGCGTCAGCGTCAGGCCACGCACCTGGTCGGTCGCCGCGCCAGGGGCGGCCGCGTCCTCGCGCTGCGCCATGGCCAGCGTCAGCAGCTCGCAGAGCGCGCCCAGCGCCGCACCGGACAGCGTCGCGTCGGCCAGGTCCGCCGCCGCCAGCTCGGCTGACGCCGCCTCGCGTTCCTCGTCGGCCTCGCGCGCCTGCGCCAACAGTCCCTGCTCGGTGATCGGGTCGTCCATGATCCGCGACGTGCGGCCGCGCGCGCCCCGGTCGCCCCGGCCGCGCACGCTCACCGACACCTCGACAGCCGGGCCGTCCGGCCACGGCGTGTGCTCGTCGTCGCCGTCGTGTTCCGGCGCGGGCAACAAGTTGCGCGCGGAGTACAGGCCGAACGCGGCCGCGTAGAGCGCGTGCGCGTGCTCGGGGTCCGCGGCGTCGAACCAGCCCGCGAGCTTGACCAGCTCGGCGCGCCTGCTCGGTAGCAGGCCGCCGCCGGTGGTGGCCCGGCGGACCGTGGCCAGGAGAGCGCCGATAGCCCGCGTCGTGGCGTCGCGCAGGGCGGTGACCTGGCTCGGGTTGCCCGGCCGATCGGCGAACCAGTCGGTCAGCTCCTGCCAGTCGGCCTCGCCCCGGCCCCGGGTGCGCTCGACGGCCGCGCCGAGCTGCTCGGCCGGGCGCAGCAGCCGCAGCAGCTCGCCCCGCGCGCCGCGCAGCGCGGACAACGTCGCCGCGATCGTCGGGGTGTGCCGCAGCACGTCCTCCACGACGAGCTGGATGTACTCCACCAGCAGGTTGCGGAAGCCCGCGATCTCCTCGGGCGCGAGGTGGTGGCGGGTGAGCACCTGGCCGAGGTAGGCGTAGAAGTCGCGGACCGTGGCCGCCAGCTCCGCGTGCTGCAGGAACAGCGTGGTGACCCGCTCGGCGAGCTGCTCGCGCCCGCGTCGGGCGGAGACCGAGCCGGGGGCCTGCTGGTCGCGCGCGGACGCCGTGGCCAGCGCCTCGCCCAGCTCGCCGAGGCCGCGCTCGATCGCGGGCAGCAGCTCGCGGGAGACTTCCCGCGCGCCCTCGGGCACCCGCAGCAGCTCGTCCACATCGCGCTGCACGCGCACGGCCAGCTTGCCGACCTGGTAGCGCATGCTGCCCTGCTGGAACTCCGCGATGCTCGCCGCGATCGTCTCGCGGCGGCCGTGCACCAGGTTGCCCCACTCGACGAGCTGGCGCAGCCGCGGGATCACCACGTCGATGTGCGACTCGCCGATGTCGACGCGCCCGTCGCGCTCGGCCGCCGCCAGGCCCGCGGACACCTCGCCCGCCGACAGGTCGGCCAGCAGGGTGGAGGTGAACAGCCGCATGATCGCCATGTACGTGCGGTGGTGCTCGCGGGGCTGCAGGTAGGCGTAGAGCTGGAGCCTGCGTTCGGTGTCTGACTCCACGGCTGGCCACGATAGCCCGCGCCACCGACACCCGCGCACCCCGGCCGCGGCCGCGGCGATACCGTTCCCCCTTCAGGGGGAATTCGGTCGAGGAGGGACCCAGTGGCGGTGGCGCGCGCTATCGGACTGCTGCTCGGGGCCGCCGCGGACGCGGCCGTCGGCGATCCCCGGCGCCTGCACCCCGTGGCCGGGTTCGGTCGCGTCGCCGCGCAGGTCGAGCGGGTTCTGTACCGCGACCACCGGGCGCCAGGAGCGGTCTACACGGCCACGCTGGCCGGGGGCGCGATCGCGCTGGGCGTCGCCGTGGAACGCGCCGCGCGCCGCAACCCGGTGGCCCGGGTCGCCGCGACCGCGCTGGCCACCTGGGTCGTGCTGGGCGGCCGGTCGCTCGCCGCGGAGGGCGCGATGATCGGCAGACACCTCGACGCGGGGGCCGTCGAGGACGCCCGGGCGCGGATGCCGAACCTGTGCGGGCGCGACCCGCACTCGCTCGACGCCGCCGCGATGGCCCGCGCCACGGTCGAGTCGGTGGCGGAGAACACGTCCGACGCGGTGGTCGCGCCCCTGTTCTGGGGTGCCGTGGCGGGCGTGCCGGGCCTGCTCGGGTACCGCGCGGTGAACACCATGGACGCCATGGTCGGCCACCGGTCGCCGCGCTACCGCCGGTTCGGCTGGGCGTCGGCCCGGCTGGACGACGCCGCCAACCTGGTGCCCGCGCGGCTCGCGGCCGCGCTGACGGTCGCGGGTGCCCCCGTTGTCGGCGGCAACCGCCGCGGTGCGTGGCTGGCCTGGCAGCGGGACGCCTCGGCGCACCCCAGCCCCAACGCGGGCCGGGTGGAGGCGGCGTTCGCGGGCGCCCTGGAGGTCCGCCTCGGCGGCCGCACGGTCTACCCGCACGGCGTCGAGGACCGGCCGGTACTCGGGGACGGCCGGATGCCCGACGCGGGCCATGTCACTCGGGCGGTCGAGCTGTCCCGGGTTGTCGGCGCGCTGACTGCCGCTGTCGCCGCACCACTCGCCCTGCTGTTCGGCCGTCGTGGCCACCGCACTAGGCGTCCGCGCGCTCTTTCGCGTCGTCCTCGGCCAGGATCTCGGCCACGGACCGACGGCGGACCGGCTTGTCCAGCGCGCCGCCCGGCTTGATCTCGCGCCAGGTGAAGTAGCACAGGCCGAGCAGGGTCATCACGCCGAACGCGATCCACTGCAGGGCGTAGGACAGGAATGGGCCCGCCGCCAACTGCGGCAGCGGCAGCGCGCCGAGGACGCCCGGTGAGCCTTCCTCAAGCTGCAGGTAGCCCGGCCGGATCGGCACCCGGGCAGCCGCGCCGACCGTGCGTGAGTCGACGGCGTAGACCTGGGTACGGCCGTCGTCGCGGAACGCGGGTCTGCGCTGCGGGTCGGTCTCGTCGGTGCGGAGCCTGGCCACCAGGTCGACCCGGCCGCTGGGCGCCGCCGCGAACGGGGGCACCCGCACGCCCTCCACCGGCCGCACGAACCCCCGGTCGACCAGCACGACGTCGCCGGTGCTCATCCTGAACGGGGTCAGCACCTCGAACGCCGCCGCGCCCTGCACGGTGCGCAACCGCGCCAGCGCCTCGGCGTCGGGCAGGTAGCTGCCGGTGAGCGTCACCCGGCGCCAGTCGGCCCGGTCCACGGTGTCGATGGCCGCCGGGCCCGCGTCGAACGAGGCTTGCACGGCGTCGTTGGTGGCCTTGCGGTCGTCGTGGCGGCGGAACTGCCATGGCGCGAGCAGCGTGAAACACGCCGTCGCGAACACGACGACGACGAGCGCCAGGAGCAGCCAGCCCGGGCGCAGCAGCAGCTTCAACCGCACTCCCCAACGGTAAGCCAGGCGCGCCCGCCCAGTGCATGCGGACCCGGCAGACCGGGGGATCCTGCGTGGCTTGGCCGCCGACAGCGGCGTGACAGAAAGGAGGGAACCCACTCCTTCCACTTCAACATATAGCGCACCGGGGGGCTTGCCGCAAGACCCGGGTACTGCCGCAGAATCGTCGGCCGAGGCACCGGGTAAACGGGGGTTTTCATGATTGATGTGATCGTTGCGGGCTGTGGACCGACCGGCTTGCTGCTGGCCGCGGAGTTGCAGCTGCACGGCGTGCACGCGCTCGTCCTGGACAAGGACGCGGAGCCGACCAGGATCGTCCGCGCGCTCGGCCTGCACGCGCGCAGCGTCGAGGTGCTGGACCAGCGCGGCCTGCTGGAGCGGTTCCTCGCGCTCGGTCAGCAGTACCCGGTCGATGGTTTCTTCGCGGGCATCACCAAGCCGTTGCCGCCGGACCGGCTGGGCACCGCGCATCCGTACGTCCTCGGCATCCCGCAGACCACCACCGACCGCCTGCTGACCGAGCACGCCACCGAGCTCGGCGTCGAGATCCGGCGCGGCCACGAACTGGTCGGGCTGAGCCAGGACGACCACGGGGTGACCGTCGAGCTGGCCGACGGCACCCGGCTGCGCTCGCGCTACCTCGTCGGCTGCGACGGCGGCCGCAGCACGGTGCGCAAGCTGCTCGGCGTCGGCTTCCCCGGCGAGCCCGCCAGGGTCGAGTGGCTGCTGGGCGAGGTGGAGCTGACCGCGCCGCTGGAGACGCTGAACGCCGTGGGGGCCGAAGTCCGCAAGACCCAGAAGGTGTTCGGCGCCATGCCCCTCGGGGACGGGCTGTACCGCGTCGTCGCGCCCGCCGAGGGGGTGGCGGAGGACCGCACGGTCCCACCGACCCTGGACGAGCTGAAGCGGCAGGTGCGGAAGCTCGCGGGCACCGACTTCGGCGTGCACTCACCGCGCTGGCTGTCCCGCTTCGGCGACGCCACCCGGCTGGCCGAGCGCTACCGGACCGGCCGCGTGCTGCTGGCAGGCGACGCGGCGCACATCCACCCGCCGATGGGCGGGCAGGGCCTCAACCTCGGCCTTCAGGACGCGGTCAACCTCGGCTGGAAACTGGCCGCCGAGGTCAACGGCTGGGCACCGGAGGGGCTGCTGGACAGCTATCACACCGAACGGCGCCCGGTGGCCGCCGACGTGCTGGACAACACCCGCGCGCAGACGGAGCTGATGTCCACCGAACCGGGTCCCCAGGCGGTGCGCAGACTGGTGGCGGACCTGATGGACTTCGAGGAGGTGAACCGGTACCTGATCGAGAGGATCATCGCGATCGGGATCCGCTACGACTTCGGCGAGGGACATGACCTGCTCGGCAGGCGGCTGCGGGACGTGGGGCTGAAGCGGGGGCGCCTCTACGGGCTGATGCACGGCGGCCGCGGCCTGCTGCTCGACCAGACCGGCCTGCTTTCGGTGGCAGGCTGGGCGGATCGGGTCGACCACGTCGTCGACGTCAGCGAGGAACTGGACGTGCCCGCGGCGCTGCTGCGGCCGGACGGCCACGTGGCGTGGGTCGGGGAAGATCAGGCGGATCTGCTCAGCCACCTGCCGAGGTGGTTCGGCGCGCCCGTCGGCTGAGCGCGCAGTTGACGGAACACCCGCCGAAACAACGCTATGAGGGGCCTGTGTCGAATCAGGGGTACGAAGAGGAATTGCGGTCCGAGCGCGGCTACGTGGCCGAGCTCTACGCGCGGCTCGACGCCGAGCGCGCGCGAGTGAAGGATCAGTACGACGCGGCGTTGCGGGGAACCGGCGGGACCCCCATGGAGCGGGACGATCAGGTGCGCGCGTCGGCCAAAGAGCTGAAGCGGCTGGACGTCGGGGCCAACGGGCTGTGTTTCGGCCGGTTGGACACCCTTTCCGGCGACCCTTCGTACATCGGCCGGATCGGCCTCTTCGATGAGGAGAACGACTACGAACCGGTGTTGCTGGATTGGCGGGCACCGGCGTCGCGCGCGTTCTACGTCGCCACGGCCGCGACCCCGGAGAACATGCGTCGGCGCCGCCAGTTCCACACCCGCGGGCGCCACGTGCTCGATTTCACCGACGAGGTGCTCGGCCGCCCGGACGACAGTGATCGGGGGGACGCGGCGCTGCTCGCGGCGATCAACGCGCCGCGTGGGGCCGGGATGCGCGACATCGTGGCGACGATCCAGGCCGAGCAGGACGAGATCATCCGGCTCGACCACCCGGGGGTGCTGGTGATCGAGGGCGGCCCAGGCACCGGGAAGACCGTGGTGGCGCTGCACCGCGTCGCGTACCTGCTCTACACCCAGCGGGAGCGGATGGAGCGCCATGGTGTGCTCGTGGTCGGGCCCAACCCGGCGTTCCTGAACCACATCAGCCGCGTCCTGCCGTCGCTGGGCGAGTCCGACGTGGTGTTCATGACCACCGGCGACCTTGTGCCCGGCCTGCACGTCACTGCCGAGGACACGCCGGAAGCCGCGCGGCTCAAGGGCTCGCTGAAGATCCTCGACGTGCTCGCGGCGGCGGTCGCCGACCGGCAGCGGCTGCCGGAGCACCCGCTGCCGATCGGCCTGGGTGACGTCACGGTGCGGATCGACGCCGAGACCGCGGCGTGGGCCAGGGAGGAGGCGCGCGCCTGCGGTCGGCCGCACAACGAGGCCCGCGCGGTGTTCACCGAGATCGTCACGTATGTGCTCACCGAACGGGCGATTGGCCGGATCGGTCGGGGCTGGCTGACCAGGGACGACCGCAAAGCATGGGAGGAGATGCGGGCGGACCTGCTCAAGGAACTCGCGGACGACGACGCGTTCACCGCCGCGCTTGATGAACTCTGGCCAGTGCTGACGCCGGAAACCCTGCTGGCACCGCTGTACTCGTCCCCCGAACGACTACGGGCCGCGGGCGGCGACCCGGCGTTGTCGCGCGCCGACGGCGACGCCTGGACGGTGTCGGACGTGCCGCTGCTCGACGAGTTGGTCGACCTGCTGGGGCGCGACACGGTGGCGGACAAGGCAGCCGAGCGGGCCGCCGAGCGGGAGCGGAGGGCCGAGGCCGAGTACGCCGACCGCGCGCTGGACCTCCTCGTCAGCCGCCAGGACTCGATGGACGACGAGGACCACCTGTTCGCCACGGACCTGCTCTACGCCGAGGACCTCGCCGCCCGGTTCGTCGAGCACGACACCCGTGACCTCGTCGAACGCGCCACCGCGGACCGGGACTGGACCTACCGGCACATCGTGGTCGACGAGGCCCAAGAACTGTCCGAAATGGACTGGCGGGTGCTGATGCGGCACTGCCCAGGCCGATCCTTCACCGTGGTCGGCGACCTCGCCCAACGCCGGTCCGCGGCCGGAGCGACGTCGTGGGGCACGATGCTGGAGCCGTACGTGCCCGGCCGCTGGGTCTACCGGTCGCTGACGGTGAACTACCGCACCCCGGCGGAGATCATGACCGTCGCCGCCGCGCTGCTCGCCGAGTTCGCACCCGGGGTCCAGCCACCGGAGTCGGTCCGCGCGTGCGGTGTCGAGCCGTGGTCCAGGCGGGTCAGCGAGGACGAACTGTCCGCTGCCGTCGAGGAATTCGTGCGGGCGGAAGCCGGTCGCGAAGGCACCAGTGTCGTGATCGGGCCACCGGGTGTGCCGGGCGCGGTGGCGGCCTCGGAGACGAAGGGCCTGGAGTTCGACGCCGTCCTGGTCGTGGACCCGATGCGGATCCTCGCCGACGGCCCCCGCGGCGCGGCCGAGCTCTACGTCGCCCTCACCCGCGCCACCCAACGCCTCGGCGTCCTGCACCGGGACCCACTGCCGCGGGCCCTGACCGGACTCGCCATCACCTGACCAGGTGATCTTCACGATCAGGTTGGCGGGGGCGCGGACGGGGCGACTAGAATCGAACATGTGTTCTAGCGGCTCGTTCCGCAAGTGATGCGGGCCGTACGCAACGAAACGCGGTTGATCTGGGATGCTTGGGTTGGTCGAGAGCAACGCCTCGACCATGCGGATCGTCCCTGTCAGGTGCTGGGAGGAGGGCTTGTGGCGCGAGCGTTGGACGTGGCCGCCTTCATTCTGTCCCGCAAGGGTCCGATGACGGCGATGAAGCTGCAGAAGCTCGTTTACTACAGGCATGGCACCTGGTCTGGGACGAAGAGCCGCTGTTCGAGGAGCGCATCGAAGCGTGGGCCAACGGTCCTGTGGTACCGGAGTTGTATCGGCAGCACCGAGGGCGGTTGCGGCTCGATTCCGATGAACGCCTGGGCGGCGACCCGGCAGCGCTCAGGGCCGGCGAGCGGGAGACTGTCGAAGCGGTCTTGGCCGCTTATGGCGACAAGCAGGCCAATTGGCTGAGCGAGCTGACTCACCGCGAAGCGCCATGGCGAAACGCCCGCCAACGCGAACAGCGTCGAGAAGGTGATCGCGGAAGTTCCGTCATCCGGCATGACGACATGTTCGAGTACTACGACGGCTTGACCAGTGCGGGCGCCGAGGAAGTCTGAGTGGGCAAGGGTAGACCTCGGGCCGAGTTTCCTCTTGGTAAGGGCAAGCAGGGGATTCGAGAGCATGACGGTGCATCAGGTGTTCAACTCCGATGGCCGGATCGGCAAGGACTACGACACCCGCACCCGGCCGTCGAGGCCCGCGCGGCGCAGGTGTACTGCCGACGACGACTGCGGTCGCGGGCGAGCGGCAGCTGGTGCGGGACAGATGAAGCAGACGTGCGCTGAGGTGCCCTTACAATCCCCGCGATGACCAGCATCGGACCCGACGAGCACGCGCTCCTGCGGTACCACGTCGACGCCGCGCCGGGTCGCCGCGCCGTTGCTGCTGTTGGAGGTCGCCGACGGGGAGCGCGTCCGGGCCGGGCCGCGGGCCCGCGGCATCGCCGCGCGCCGCGGCGATACTTCACCGGCTTCGGCCACGACCACCTGCGCGTCGCCGTGCGCGCGTCCGAGGAATGCTGGCCGCTGTCTGCCGCGCTCCGTGTCGAACTCGCCCTGGAGGTACGCCTGTGACGACCGTTGCCGACGCGGCGGCCGCGCTCGACGCCGCTTACCCGCCCGCGCTCGCCGAAAGCTGGGACGCGGTCGGCCTGGTGTGCGGCGACCCAGCCGACGATGTGACCAGGGTGCTCGTCTGCGTCGACCCCGTCGAGTCCACAGTGGACGAAGCGATTTCCCTTGGCGCGCAACTGATCGTGGCCCATCACCCGCTGCTGCTGCGCGGCGTGCACGGCGTCGCGGCCGACACCCCCAAGGGCGCGCTGGTGCACCGGATGGTCCGTGCGGGCATCGCCTTGTTCTGCGCGCACACCAACGCCGACGCCGCCGACCCCGGCGTGTCCGACGCGCTCGCCGCCGCCATCGGGCTCACCGTCACCGGCCCGCTCAACCCGAACGCCGACGGTCGCACCGGCATCGGCCGCCTCGGCGAACTGCCCGCGCCCGAGCCGTTCGCGGCGTTCGTCGAACGCGTGGCCCGCGCCCTGCCCGCCACCGCGGGCGGCGTCCGGGCCGCGGGCGACCCGGACCGCCGGGTGCGCCGGGTCGCCGTGTCCGGCGGTGCGGGCGACTCCTACCTCGCCGCCGCGACCGCCGCCGGGGTCGACGCCTATGTCACCGCCGACCTGCGTCACCACCCCGCGGGTGAGCACCTGGCGGGCGGCGACGTGCCCGCGCTGGTCGACGTCGCCCACTGGGCCAGTGAGTGGCCGTGGTGCGACCAGGCGGCGGAGATCCTGCGAGCCGCGCTCGGCGGTAGCGTTGAGACCGTTGTCTCCACACGTCGCACCGATCCCTGGACCGCTCAGGCCGCGGGCACGTCAGACCGAACCGGGAGGTTCCCAGGGTGAAAGCCGATTCCGCCGCGCAGCGCAGGCTGCTCGATCTCGCCGACGTCGACGCCGAGTTGGCGCGCGCGCGGCACCGCCGCCGCACCATGCCGGAGCTGGCCGAGATCGCCGCGGCGGAGAAGGCCACCCAGGCCAAGCGCGATGCCATGGTGGCCGTGCAGACCCAACTCGACGACCTCGACCGCGAAGTGGCCCGCCAGGAGAAGGAGATCGACGCCGTCCGCGCCCGCGAGGAGCGCGACCGCGGCCTGCTCGCAGGCGGCACGCTCAACGCCAAGCAGCTCACCGACATGGACCACGAACTGGCCACGCTGGAGCGCCGCCAGGGGGTGCTCGAAGACGACCTGCTGGAGCTGATGGAGCGCCGCGAGGCAGTCGAGTTCGACGGCAAGCACGCGGGGGTCGAGCTGGCCAAGGCCGAGGAGGCGCTCACCGTGGCCACCCACCGCCGCGACGAGAACCTGGCCGACCTCGACACCATCGACGCCCGCCGCGGCGCCGAGCGGGTCAAGATCCTGCCCGACATCCCCGAGGCGCTGCTCGCCCTCTACGAGCGCAAGCGCGCGAGCAAGGGCATCGGCGCCTCGCTGCTGCGCGCCCGCCGCTGCGGTGCGTGCCGCCTGGAGTTGGACCGGCGCGAGATTTCCCGGATCAAGGACGCCCCGGCCGACGAGGTCATCGAGTGCGACGAATGCGGCGCCGTCCTGGTGCGCACCCCGGAGTCCGGCCTGTGAGAGTGCTGGTCGAGGCCGACGGCGGCTCCCGGGGCAACCCGGGCCCCGCGGGCTACGGCGCCGCGGTGTTCGACGCCGACACCCGCGAGGTGCTGGCCGAGCGGGCCGAGGGCATCGGTGTGGCCACCAACAACGTGGCCGAGTACCAGGGCCTGATCGCGGGCCTGCGGGCCGCCGCCGAGCTGGGCGCCGACACCGTCGAAGTGCGGATGGACTCCAAGCTCGTGGTCGAGCAGATGTCGGGTCGGTGGAAGGTAAAGCACCCGTCGATGCAGCCGCTGGCGCTGGAAGCGGGCAAGATCGCGCGCACCTTCGCCCGCGTCAGCTACGAGTGGATTCCGCGCGAGCGCAACAAACACGCCGACCGACTGGCCAACGAGGCCATGGACGCGCAGGCGGGCATCGAGCCCAAGCCGGACCGGTCCTCGAACCGGAGCAACGCGCGAGCGGGCATCGAGTCGAAGTCGGACCGGAGCGACGCGCAGGCGGGCATCGAGCCCAAGCCGACCTCGCCCGCGGGCTGGAGCGGCGCCCAGGGCGCGCCGACCAGGCTCCTCCTGCTGCGGCACGGCCAAACCGCCATGTCGGCGGAGCGGCGGTATTCGGGCCGCGGCGACGTCCCGCTGACCGGCCTGGGCCAGACCCAGGCCGAGGCCGCCGCGCGCAGGCTCGCCAAGCTCGACGGCGTCGACGCGGACACGCCCATCGTCGCCTCTCCGCTCGGCCGCACCACCCAGACCGCGGCGGCGTTGGCCACCGTCACCGGCGGCGAAGTCATCACCCACACCGGCCTACTGGAAACCGACTTCGGCGACTGGGAGGGCCTGACCTTCGCCGAGGCCGCCGCCCGCGACCCCCGCGAACACCGCGACTGGCTCGCCGACACGTCCGTGCCACCCCCCGGCGGTGAGAGCTTCGACGCCGTCCACCGCCGCGTCCGCAAGGCCCGCGACGAACTCATCGCCCGCTATGGCGGCCGCACCCTGGTCGTGGTCAGCCACGTGACGCCGATCAAGTCCCTGCTGCGGATGGGCCTGGACGTCGGCCCGTCGATCCTGTTCCGCCTGCACCTGGACCTCGCGTCCCTCTCGATCGTCGAGTTCTACCCCGACGGCAACGCCTCGGTCCGCCTCGTCAACGACATCTCCCACCTGAGCTAGGCCGATTCGGCCCGCGCGGCCATGCGGTGCACGACGGTGGAGAAGGTGCCCAGGACGTCGTCCAGCGCGGCCGCCGCCAGGGGTCGGACGGCTGAGCCCTCGCCCGCGCCCGCGATCATCTGGTCCAGCACGAAGTGCCCAGCCGACACGCGCGTGGCGCCCATGCTGAACAGCAGCGGGCGCAGCACGAAGTCGATCGCGACCAGGTGGCCCTGCGTGCCCCCGGTGGCCAGCGGCAGGACGGCTTTGCCCGCGAACACCCCCAGCGGCAGCAGGTCTAGCAGCGACTTGACGAGTCCGCTGTACGCCGCCCGGTAGACCGGGCTGGCCACCACGATCCCGTCGGCCGCGCGCACCGTCTCGATCGCCGCGCGGATCTCCGGGTTGGCCAGGTCTTCGGCCAGCAGGGCGACGGTGGGCAGGTCGCGCACCGCCAGGACGCGGACCAGGTGGCCCGATCCGCGCAGCGTCGCCGCCGCGTGGGTGACCAGGATGCCCGCCCGAGCCGTCGGCGCCGGGCTGCCGGACATGATCAGGATCGACGCGATGGCGATCTCCCCTCGGCTGCGTCACCGGACCTCACCACGAGTAGAACAGCCCAGGTCGGGGCACTCAACGGTGTCCACGCCGTGGGACGCGCGGACCTGGCCGTATCCTGGTCCCGCGGGCGAGTCGGCAGGGCGGCCGCGGCGGTGGGCTCCACCGTCGAGGAAAGTCCGGACTCCGCAGGGCAGGGTGGTTGTTAACGGCAACCCGGGGTGACCCGCGGGACAGTGCCACAGAGAACAGACCGCCTGGCGGCGACGCCAGGTAAGGGTGAAACGGTGGTGTAAGAGACCACCAGCACCCCGGGTGACCGGGGTGGCTAGGTAAACCCCACCCGGAGCAAGGCCAAGAGGGAGCCCCCGGGCTCCTGCGCAGGCGTTCGAGGGCTGCCCGCCCGAGCCTGCGGGTAGGCCGCACGAGCCTGCCGGCGACGGCAGGTCCAGATGGATGGTCGCTACCCGGGACACGTCCCGGGGACAGGATCCGGCTTACGGCCGACTCGCCCGCCCTGTCCCTGGCCGCTGCAGCCACGGACCGCTGTCCAACGGTCCACCTGCCTGTGCCCCTCGTGCTCTAATCGATGGGCACCTGCCTCGTCCGATAGGAATGGTCGGCAGGGAAAAAAACCGGGCGGCCCGCGTTGCAGCGCAGACCGCCCGTGCGGCAAGACCCGGCCATCCTCGGAGCAGCAGGGAGATTCGCCATGTCCAAGGTACGGCGTGCCCGGCCGATCGCGTTCCCCCGGCCTGGTGAACGCCCCGGCCGGGTGAACGGCGGCTGCCCGGAACGTGCCCGAGTGAGCACCCGATGACCAGGAAACGGGTTCGGCGAGAGACCTGGCCGCGCTTCTTCCGCAAGCTGTTCACCAGCGCGAAGATGTTCCGCAGGCTGATGTGCGTCCTGGTGCTGCTCGCCGTGCTGCTGGTGATCCTGCTGGGCAGGCTGCCGGACATCGACGCCCTGACCGACCTCCTGAGCACTGGGACCGTCCGCTCGCGATCCTGAACCGCGGGCGGGTGGGGTCGGCGGCTCGGTCCGCCATGAAACAATGGCCCGGACCACTCGTCTGGGCTGATCGGCGGTACACCGATCGGAGTACCACCGCCCGGGAAGTGAGCCGGGTTCGCCTGTGAGTTGCCGCACTCAGGGTGAGGGGGGTGGCGCATGCGGGTGAACCACCCCATGTCCGAGAAAAAGTGGTGGTCATAGGGTTGTGACCAGGGCTCATCACCGCATCATGGGTGTGGTCAGATTACACCCGCCCGGGGGATGAGGAGGTCCGCTCGACCACGGAGCGCGTTTCCGTGGCTACACCTGGTAAATGACAATCATGTGCTCTTCTGCTCTACTCGAAGGGCACGGCGCAGACCTGCCGCGCAGGAGCACGATGACGTCCCTGACCGCTCCGCGCACTTGGGAGATCGACATGACCACCCCGACCCTCACGGCCCTCATGGAACTGGCCCAGCAGGAACCGACCAGCATCGGCACCAGCGGCCTCCGCGACTGGATCCTCAACAACCTCATCCCGCTGCTGCTCCTCGTGGTCGCGCTGCTGTTGCTCTGGCTCGGCGGCGGCAAGGGCGACAACGCGGGCGTGATGCGCAGGCTCGGCGGCGTGATCGTGGCGCTGGCCGTCATCGGCCTGGCCGTCACGAACGCGGGCGAAGGCATCGGCCGGTGGATCGCCGGCCTGTTCACGGGCTGATCAGGTCCGGTGAATTGAGGTGCGGATCCGCACGGACGACGAGGTCTACCGCGTGGACGCGGTGTGGCTCGGGCCACCGAAGGCGACCTTCCCGTGGCGCGCGCGCTACGTGGCGTGGGGCGTCGGGACCGTCGTCTTCCTGCTCGCGCTGACGGTGTTGCGCAACCTCGGTGTCAGCCTGTTCTGGTCCATCGGCTGGGGCATGGTCGCCACCATCGCCCTGACCATGCTGATCTGCTCCCGGATCAGCCACGAGCGCCCGCTGGGCGCCGTACTGACCATGTGGGTCCGCGAACTCACCGCCCCGCGCCAGGTAGTCGAGGGAGTGGGTGGCGCGTGCAGCGCGGCCCAGGTCCGGGTGCGGGCGGAACTGCCCAGGAAGAAGAAGCGACAACGCGGGCGGGCACGAACCGCGAGAAGCAGGGAGGTCAGCGGTGTTCGGACGCCGTAAGCGTGAGCCGGATGCGCTCGCGCCGTACCCGGCGGGACATCCGCATGACCGGGCCCCGGTCAGGGCCAGACACGCCGCGCCCCGTTATGAGCACGCGGCGGCGCGCAAGCGGGGCAAGCGGTTGCCAGGTGAGCAGAGCATCCCGGCCTACACCCCCGAGATCGCGACCCGCAGCATCGACGGACACCTGTTGCGCACCGGTACTGACGTCTACGCGTGGTACCGGCTGGCCCCGCAGCGCTGGTCGTTCCGGTCGGACTCGCAGCGCCAGGACCTGATCGCGGCCATCGCGGGCCAGTACGCGGAGCTGTCCGGCCGGTGGCTGCACCTGCGGGTCACCACCCGGCCGTACCCGATCCGCATGTGGGCCGAGGCGCACGTGCACAACGCGGTCAACCGGCTGCCCGACGTCCCGGGGGCGCTGTCGTTCGACGACTACCTCGTCGGCGAGCAGCAGCAGCTCATGGGCCGCTCGATGGCCGAGAAAGAGGTCTACCTGGGCGTCCAGGTGCAGACCCGCAACGTGGTGGACCGGGCCGTCGAGCGGGCCGCGCCGCTGCTGCGCAAGGTGTTCCCGGACGCCGTCGACGCCGAGCTGATGGCGCTGGAGAGCGAAGTCGAGCACCTCGACCAGGTGATCGGGTCCGCCGGTCTGGAGGGGCGCCCGGCCACGGCCGAGGAGATGTACTGGCTGATGCACCGCTCGTGCTCGCTTGGCCTGCCCGCGCCGCGCAACATGCCCGCGGTGCCGGGGGCGGCCTGGGAGCCTGAAGACCTCGCCAGCTTCACCGACGCCGCCGACTTCCACCAGGACCCGTACGCCCCGACGGTCACCGTCCGCGGCCGCACCGGCTCCAACGCGGGCGTCACCCGGCACGTCACGGTGCTGACCGTCGGCATGATGCACGGCCTGCAGATCCCCGAGATCGACGACCCGTGGGTGCAGCGCGCCGACCGGCTGCCCGCGTCCGTGGAGTGGTCCGCGCGGATCTACGTGCGCCGCCCCGAAGAGGTCCAGGGCGAGCTGGCGCGGCAGATGAACAAGGTCCGCTCGCAGGTCAAGCACTACACCGACGAGCACGAGCTGGAGCCGCCGCAGTCGCTGGCCCGGCAGGCGTCGCGGGTGCTGGAGATCGACGACGAGATGACCTCTGGGTTCACCGCCCTGGCCACCCGGGTGCGTTCGTGGTGGCGCCTGGCGGTGTCCGGCCCGACCGAGCGCGACGCGCTGCGGTTGGCGCAGCAGCTCCTCGACCTCTACAAGCCGAAGGTGGCCATCGAACACCCCGAGGCGCAGTACGCGATGGCGCGCGAGTTCATTCCCGGCGAGCCGCTGGCCTCCACGGCGTACCTGCGTCGCGGCTCGGTCATCTGGGCGGCGTCCTCGGTGCCGACGGCGACGGCCGAGGTCGGCGACCGGCGCGGCATCCTGCTCGGCGAGACGTGCACCGCCACGCGCCGCCCGGTGGCGTGGGACCCGTGGATGGCGCAGGAGATCCGCGACGGCTCCGGGCTGACCGCGATGGTCGCGGGTCTCGGCGGCGGCAAGTCGTTCCTCGGCGGCGGCATCGTCTACAAGACGCTGCGCGCGGGGGCGCACTGGACGATCCTCGACCCGTCCGGCCCGCTGGCCCGACTGTGCGACCTGCCCGAGCTGCGCCCCTACGCGCGGCCGATCAACCTGCTCAACGCCCAGCCGGGCATCCTCAACCCGTACCGGGTGGTCGCCGAGCCCAAGCTCGACCACTTCCTGGACGAGGAGGACCCGGAGCGCTCGTGGCGCCGGGAGAAGGCGCTGGCCGCGGCCACCCGCCGCCGCCTGGTGCTCGACGTGCTGGCAGGTCTGCTGCCCTACGAGGTGGCCCGGCTGCCGCAGAGCCGCATCGTGCTGCTGCGCGCGGTTCGGACCGTGGGCGGTCGCGCCGACGCCGACCCGAGCCTGGTGTTCGACGCGCTGCGCCGCGACGCCAGCGAGCACCACGAGCACGCCGTCGTGGTCGCCGACTTCCTCGACGAGATGCGTGAGCGGATGTCGCTGCTCATCCCGGAGAGCGGCGCCGACCCCTACGACGAGAAACGCGACGACCGGCTCACCGTGCTCACCATGGCCGGTCTGACGCTGCCCAAGGACGGTGTGGGCCGCGAGCACTGGACCGACGCCGAGGCGCTCGGCGTGGAGATGCTGAACCTCGCCGCGTGGCTCACCCAGCGTTCCATCTACGAGCGCCCCAAGGACATGCGCAAGGGCGTCTGGATCGATGAGGCGTTCTTCCTCTCCGAGGTGCCCACCGGTCGTGTGTTGATGAACCGCTTCGCCCGTGACTCCCGCAAGTGGAACGTCCGGGTGCTGCTGTCCTCGCAGATCCCGGCCGACTTCCTCAAGATCCAGGGCTTCGTGACGCTGCTCGACTCGGTGTTCATCGGCCGACTGGACGACGACAGCGCCCAGGCCGACGCGCTGCGGCTGCTCAAGGTGCCGATCGGCGCGGGCTACGAGCAGGTCGTGGCCAGCCTGGGCAGGCGGCCCGGCGGGCAGCGCGGCATGGTCGAGCGCGACGTCGCGCCGCGCCAGTTCATCTTCGGCGACGGCGCCGGTGGCGTGGAGCGCATTCGGATCGACCTGTCCGGGGTGCACCTCGACCACCTGCGCACGGTCATGGACACCACCCCGGACGCCCAGCGGGAGAACGCCGCGCGCGCTCTCCCGGCGGCGGAGTCGCACGCCGCGCTCCCGCCGAGCGAGTACGAGTTCGAGCCGGTCGACGGCTCGACCCTGCCCAGCGACGAGGAGTTCGAGCGCGCCGCCGAGTTCGAACTCGGCCTCACCGAGGAGGACTTCGTCGGTGACGGTCTCGATGACTCTGCCCCTGATCGGAACGACAGCAAGGATGGCGAGAAGAAGCGCGGTCGTGAGGACGCGGCATGAGCAGTACCGCCGGGTCCGCGCAAGTGGCTAAGTTGATCAAGCTAGTGCCCGGATTGCCGAGCCAGGCGAGGTTGGTGGACGTCAGATGATCACGATCCTGGTGGTGGTCGCCGCCGCGCTGCTGGTAGCGGCGCGGCGGCGGAAAAGGCAGCGTGGACACCAGAGCGCGTCGCCCCGCAGGCGCTACGCGATGCTCGCCGTCATCGGCATCATCGGGCTGCAGGCGGTCGTCGGCAGCCCGGCGATGGCGCAGGACACCGACTGCGTCCCCAACCCGGAGCGCCCCGGCGCGGGCATGGTCGGCGCGCTCGACCCGCCCCAGGGCAACGGCGAGGCGGACAGCCCGTACCTGATCTACGGCTACGCGGGCATGGTCTGGCACGTCTACGACGAGTCGTGCGGGGGCCTGGTGCCCAGCGGGGTCAGCGACCCCGGCGCCACGATCGACAACTGGGCGGGCAACGAGCTGTTCAGCATCGCCAAGAACATCGTCGGCGCCACCAACTCGCTGCACTACACGCTGCTCAACGGCGGTGTCCTCGGCGGGTTGAACGAGCAGATCGGCAAGGCCGCCGACGCGGTGTTCGACAACATCTACACGCAGTTGTTCAGCGTGTTCATGCTCGTGCTGGCGATCCTGCTGTTCCGCCAGATCTGGAGCGGCGACCTGGCCACGGTCAGCAAACGCACGCTGTTCGCGCTGGCAGGCATGTGGCTGGCGGCGTCCTCGGCGGTGCTGGTCAGCAACTACGACCGGGTGGACGACATCATCGTGCGCACCACCTCGGGCATCCAGGCGGGCTTCGTGGACCCCGAGGAAGACCGGGTGGTCCGCCACATCCTGCCGACCGACCTGCACAACAAGGTCGTCTACGAGAACTGGCTGCGCGGCGAGTTCGGCAGCCCGGACGACCCGAAGGCCACCGAGTTCGGCCGCAGGCTGCTCGACGCGCAGGCGTGGACCCGCGACGACCTGGTCTCCGGCCGCGACGCGGACAACGCCGCCGAGCAGGCGAAGAAGAACGAGTACAAAACGATCGCCACCCAACTCGGCCCGGCGGCGGGCTACTTCAAGGGCACCGACGGCAGCCGCACGGGCGCGGGCATCCTGGCGCTGTTCCAGTCGATCGTGTACTCGCTGTTCCAGCTCTTCGCCAAGCTCGCGGTGCTGCTGGCCCAGCTCCTGCTGCGCATCCTCGCGCTGGCCGCGCCGGTCATCGGCCTGGTCGCGCTGGTCCACCACGACATCCTGCGCAAGGTCGGCCGCGCGGTCGGCGCCGTCGTGCTCAACGTGCTGGTGCTGGCGATGCTGGCGGGCATCCACTTCAAGTTCCTCGAACTGATCTTCTCCCCGGAGGCCAAGCTCTCGCTGCTTACCCAGATGCTCCTCGCGGCCATCGTGACGATCGTGTTCTTCCTGGTCGGGCGGCCGATGCGGCGCATGTGGCAGATGTTGGAGCTGTCGGTGGGCGCGGCGGGCGCGTCGATGCCGTCGGCGGGTGCCGGCCTGTTCTCCCGCTTCCGGCGCAACAAGCACGCGGGCCCGACACCGCAGGACGACTTCTGGGAGACCGTGCGCGAGGGCGAGGATTCCGACGGCACCGCGCTCGCCCGGCAGGGCGGCAGGCGGCCGCGGCCCGAGGCGAGCAACCCGGTCACGGCGACGGCCGAGCGGATGGACGCCCGCCGCGCGGCCATCGGCGGCCCGCGCGCGGCGATCATGGGGGCGCCGTCGCACCTGGGTGCCGCCGCGGTGCCGGTGTCCGGGCGCAGTGGTCCGGCGCAGCTCATGGCGGGCGGCGGCAGCCGGGTGGTCGACACCGTTCCGGTCGCCGACCGCGGCTGGGACCGCGGCGAGGACGCCGTGGTCATCCCCTCGCGCGTCCAGTCGCCCTACGGCGCGCCGGTCGAGGCGCCGGTCACCGCGGCGCCGCGGGCGGCCGACGTCGAGATGGTCGCCGGGCGGCCCGTGCACGTGGTCTACCGGCCCTCCCGCGGACTGGAGGTCGCTGACCGGCGCGACGGGCCGCGCGACACCGACACGGTGGTGAGGTGAGGCGATGCCGATCCGCACGAACCGCGGTCGCGCCGCGGTCTACCGAAAGCTGTGGGGCTGGCCGCTGCGCTCGCCCAAGCACCTCGCCGTGGCGGTGGTCGTGGCGGCGGTGCTGATCGCGGGGGTGGGCATCCTGCTGCCCAAGATCGCCGGTAGGTCCGCGGGCGCCCAGACCGCCGCGCCCGGGTCGTCCTCGTCCGCGCAGGCCACGACGACGACCAAACCCAGCGGCCCGCGCCCCGACCCCGGACCGGGTGGCAACAACACGCCGAGCGCGCTGCCCACCCGGCTGCCGTCCGAGTCGCGCGCGCCCACCTCGGTGCCCGCGGCATCGAAGGCGCTGGAGACCGCCGAGGTGTGGGCCAGGGCGTGGGTCGACCACCCGGCGGGTGAGCCCGCCGAGAAGTGGCTGGACCGGCTGCGCCCGTTCACCACCGAGGAGTACATGACCGTGATGTCCACAGTGGACCCGGCCAACGTGGCCGCGACGGCGGTCACCGGCAAGGCCGTGGCCCGCGCCTCGTTCCCGAAGTCGGTCGACGCCGAGGTCCCCACCAACGGCGGTATCCTGCGGATCACGGTCATCGAGACCGACCGGGGCTGGCGCGTGGCGAACTACGAGCAGGGAGCCTGACATGCGCGCGACGGTGGTGGTCGGCTCGCTGACGGCGATCGGCATCGTCACGGCGATCACCGCGGGCGTGATGACTGTGGTGCGGAACGACCAGGTCGCCGACGCCATGCAGTTGAGCACCGTGTCCTGCAACGCCAGCCTCGGCCCCGCCACCACCGGCCCGGCGGGCTCCGGCGCGGCCGACGCGGGGCGGCTCGGCGAGGAGCAGCGCGGCGCCGTCGCCCTGATCATCTCCATCGGCAAGCAGCGCGGACTCGCCCCGCGCGCGTGGCAGATCGCCATCCAGGCGGGCATGACCGAGTCCGGCCTGCGCAGCCTGAACTACGGCGACCGCGACTCGCTCGGCATCTTCCAGATGCGCCCGTCGATGGGCTGGGGCACGCCTGCCGAGGTCACCAACCCGACGTATGCGATCAACAAGTTCTACGACGTGCTGCTCAAGGTGCCGGACTGGGAGAACCAGCGGCCCGGCGAGTCCGCCCAGGACGTGGAGCGCTCCGCCTTCCCGGACCGCTACCACCGCTGGGAGTCCATGGCGAGCCACCTCATCGCCGAACTCGGCCAGGTGGTCAACGCCACCGGCTGTGGCGAGGGCGTGGGCAACCTGCTGCCCGCGCCGACCGCCGCCGCGGGCGCCGCGATCCAGTTCGCGCTGGCCCAGCAGGGCAAGCCCTACCAGTGGGGCGCGGCCACCACCCAGCAGAACTCCTACGACTGCTCCAGCCTGATGCTGCAGGCGTTCCGCACGGCGGGGGTCACCCTGCCGCGCACCTCGCGCCAGCAGTACCGGGCGGGCGCCCTGCTGCCGGTGGAGCAGGCGCAGCCCGGTGACCTGCTGTTCTGGGCCTACGACGAGACCGACCCGGCCACGATCCACCACGTGGCGATGTACCTCGGCGATGGCAAGATCGTCGAGGCACAGCAGAACGGCGTGCCCGTGCACATCAGGGCGGTCAAGTGGACCGAAGGCGAACTGCTCGACCAGGCCGTGCGGCCGGGGGTCTGAGTCTCCAAGGAGGCAGTCCATGAACATGTACGCCCCGGATCCGCTTCCTCGGCACGCGGGCCCGCCCGCCTCCAGCGCGCCGCTGCGCGAGTTCCTCGACTCGGCCGCGCGGCCCGGGATCAGCGCGGGCTACGCGGTGGTGCCGCGGTCGCTGGCCGAGGGGATGCCGCTGCCGTGGCAGCAGGCCATGGCGCACCTGCTCTACGAGTTCCACCAGGTCTACGCCCACCTGAACTGGCCCGAGTACCGCGTGGTGCCCTCGCGCCGCGAACGCCTGGTCGACCTCGACGAGGACCAGCTCGCCGAGGTCGGCGCCCTGGTGGAGATCGACGTCGACGGCGAACTGGTCTACCGGGAGCGCAACGGGCGGCGCATCGAGGACCCGGAACGGCAGGAGGTGCTGGTGTCCTGCCTCGACCCGATCCCCGGTCAGCACCTCAACGCCAACCAGGACACGCCGCCACGCGGATTCCCGGTGCAGCAGGCGCCGAACTGGGGTTAGCTGGACCTATGCGCGACGACAATCCAGACCCCGGCTGGTACTTCAACACTCGCACCGGCGAGGTCGAACACGGCCACCTGTCCCGCTCGATCGACCGGCTCGGCCCCTACCCCGACCGCGAGACCGCCGCGCGCGCTCTGGAGATCGCGCGGGAGCGCACCGCGGCCGCCGACAAGGCCGACCGAGCCTGGAACGGCGACGACGACTGAGGTGCACTGGGCACCTTCAGGACACTGACGAGCGGCCGTGCCGTCGGGATCAGTGCCAACGGATATGGTGCAGCCGTGAACTCCAGGGTGATCGGGACCGACGGCGCCGGGGTCGACTTCGCCCGGATCCGCCGGGATTTCAGCCTTCCGACGCAATTTCCGGCCGCCGCGCACGCCGAGGCCGAGCGCGCGGTGTCCGACGGCGCCAAGGGTGAGCGCGAGGACGCGACCGCGATCCCGTTCGTCACCATCGATCCGCCCGGTGCCAAGGATCTCGACCAGGCGATGTGCATCGAGCGGGTCGACGGCGGCGGCTTCCGGGTGCACTACGCGATCGCCGACCTCGGCGCGTTCGTCGTCCCGGACGGCGCGCTCGACGGCGAGGTGCGCAGGCGCGGGCAGACGCTCTACCTGCCAGACGGCAACGTGCCGCTGCACCCGACCGTGCTGTCCGAGGGCATCGCCAGCCTGCTGCCCGACCAGGTGAGCCCGGCCGCGCTGTGGACGATCGACCTCGACGCCGACGGCGAGCCGACCGCGGCCCGCGTCCGCCGCGCCCTGATCCGCTCGACCGCGCAGTTCGACTACGAGAGCGTGCAGGCGAGCATCGACGCGGGCGACCCGCACCCTTCGATCGCGGAGTTGCCCGCGCTGGGCAGGTTGCGCCGCGCGCACGCGATTCGGCGCGGCGCGGTCGAGTTGCAGCTCCCCGAGCAGGAGGTCGAGCCCGACGGCGATGGCTGGCGGCTCGTGCTGCGCCCGCGCACCGAGGTCGACGCCTGGAACGCCGAGATTTCGCTGCTCACCGGCATGGCCGCGGCCAAGATCATGCTTGCGGCCAAGGTCGGGGTGCTGCGCACGCTGCCCGACCCGGACGACGGCGCCGTGCAGTGGCTGCGCCGCTCGGCGAAGGCGCTGGGCATCGAGTGGGCCAAGGAGACGAGCACCGCCGAGCTGCTCGCCGAGTTGGATCCGTCGCGGCCGGAGGCGCTGGCGCTGTTCATGGACGCCACCCGGCTGCTGCGCGGCGCCGGGTACACCGTGTTCGACGGCGCGGCCCCGCAGTTGAGCACGCACGCGGGCATCGCGGCGTCGTACGCGCACGTCACCGCGCCGCTGCGGCGGTTGGTCGACCGGTTCGGCACCGAGATCTGCCTGGCGGCCTGCGCGGGCACGGAGATCCCGGCGTGGGTGCGCCGGGCGCTGCCGCTGCTGCCGGAGCTGATGGAGGGCTCCGACAGCCTGGCGAGCAAGGTCGACCGGGCGTGTCTGGACCAGGTCGAGGCGTGGGTGCTCGGCGACCGCATCGGGCACGAGTTCGACGCGGTGGTGCTGCGCGCGGAGGCGGGCTCGGCCGAGATATTCATCGCCGACCCGCCCGTGCTGGCCAAGTGCGCGGGCGAGGGCCTGCCCGAGGGCGAGTCGATCCGGGTGCGGCTGACCGAGGCCGACGAGGCCGAGCGCCGGGTGGGCTTCGAGCGGGTGTGATCAGCGCGGTGTCACCCCGATGCGGTAGAGAGTCCCTGTGGAAGGAACAGAAGTGACCGACGTCAGCAAGCTCAAGGTCGGCGTGCTCGGCGGCACCGGCCCGCAGGGGCGCGGATTGGCGCTGCGGTGGGCGAAGGCGGGCATCGCGGTGGTGCTGGGGTCGCGCTCAGCGGAGCGGGCCGAGGCCGCCGCCGCGGAGCTGCGTGCGGGCGCGGGCGTCGAGCACATCAGTGGTCTGGACAACACGGCGTGCGCGGCCGACGCCGACGTGGTGCTCGTCGCCGTGCCGTGGGAGGGCCACCGCGAGCTGCTGGAATCGCTGCGCGACGAGCTGGCGGGCAAGATCGTCATCGACTGCGTCAACCCGCTCGGGTTCGACAAGCAGGGCCCGTTCGCGCTGCCGGTGCAGGAGGGCAGCGCGGCCCAGCAGGCCGAGCAGGTGCTGCCGGACTCCCGAGTCACCGCCGCGTTCCACCACGTGTCCGCGATCCACCTCGGCGACCTTGAGCGGTCCGAAGTGGACACTGATGTGCTGGTGCTCGGCGACGACCGCGAGGCCACCGACCTGGTCCGTGCTCTCGCCGACGCCATTCCCGGCATGCGCGGCATCTACGGCGGCAGGTTGCGCAACGCCCACCAGGTGGAGGCGTTCACCGCCAACCTGATCGCGATCAACAAGCGCTACCAGGCACACGCGGGCATCCGGGTCACGGACGTGTGAGCGTGCTCCTCGACGACCTAGGCGAGCCGGTCCCGCTGGCCGGGACTCCCGCGCGCGTCGTCAGCCTGGTGCCGTCGCTGACCGACGCGGTCCAGACCACCGCGCCCGGCCTGCTCGTCGGCGCCACCGACTACTGCACCCACCCACCGGACTTGGTCGTCGCGCGGGTCGGCGGGTCGAAGTACCCGACTGTGGCAGCGGTGCTCGATCTGCGGCCGGACCTGGTGATCGCCAACTCCGAGGAGAACCGCCCGGAGGACGTCGAGCGGCTGCGCGCCGACGGGGTGCCGGTGTGGGTGACGGCCGCGCCCGCGTCCGTGCCCGCCGGTCTGGCGTCCACCCGAAGGCTGCTCGTGCAGGGCCTCGGACTGTCCGAACCGGACTGGCTGCTCGCCGCCGAGGACGCGTGGCACCGGGTGGATCCCTTGCGTGCCACGGCGATCGTGCCGGTGTGGCGCAAGCCGTGGGTGGTCGTGGGCCGAGACACCTTCGCGGGCGACCTGCTGCGCCGCCTCGGCGTCGCCAACGCCTACGCCGACCACGCCGAGCGCTACCCGCGCCCGTCGTTGGCGGAATTGACTGCCGCGCGGGCAGACCTGGTGGTGCTGCCCGACGAGCCGTACAGGTTCACCGCCATCGACGGGCCGGAAGCCTTTCCCGGCAAGCGATTCGTGCTGGTGAACGGCCGCTACCTGACCTGGTACGGTCCGTCACTGGTCGCGGCCCGGACCGAGTTGGACGCCGCCATCACCGCCGCGCTGTGACCAGGGTCGGCGTTCGCCCCAGCCCCAGGTCGGCATCGGCTCGGGCACCTCGGCCGTGACACCCGGTTGGGACAGCACCATCGCCATCCGGGTGCCCCACTCCAGGTAGCCGACGAACGCCGCGCGGAACTCCGGGTCGTCCGGCAGCCCGACCTCGTCGGCGGTGTCGATCAGCAGCGCCACCCACCGCCTGCGCTGCCGCTCGGTGATCGCCCGCCCCAGGTGCCTGCCCACCATGTGCCGATGCCCGCCGCGCTCGCCGGAATACCGCGTCGGGCCGCCGAACACCTCGGCCAGCCACGCGGCCACGTGCCGCGGGTGCGCGGGGTCCATCCCGCTGAACACCGGCGCCAGCACCTCGTCGTCGGCCACGTGCTGGTAGAACGTGGTGAACAGCCGCTCGAACGCGGGCGCGCCACCGGCCCACTCGTAGAGCGTCGGCGCCGCCCGCCCCTCGATCCCGGTGGGCGCGGAGTGCCACGTCTCCTCGATCGCGGCCACGTAGGGCTGGATCTCGAACAAGAACTCCCGAAACGCCTCCCTCGACCGGACCCCCGCCGGGTGCGCCTCGGTGGGGGTCCACCTGATGCACAGGATGTAGGACTCACGGTCGTTCTCGCACCGGGTGAGTTCGAAGCCCAGGCATTCGGCGGCACTGGCCAGCCGCACGATGGTGCGTCGGTGGGCGGCTTCGAACGCGTCGCGGTCCGACGCCGAAATCCGGTACTGGACGTACTCGACGGTCATCGGGCTACCTGCCGAACCGACTGTCCGGCAACGTGCCGGTGAGGGCGAGCCAGGCGCGGGCCGGGACGACGAGGTGGCCACCGCCAGGATTCTTCGAGTCGCGCACCCCCACCTCCGGCGACCCCACCCACCGGGCAATCTCCACGCACTCTCCTTCAGTGGTGCTGCGACTGGACTTGCGCCACAGTGCTTCCACGCACTCGGTCTCGGTGGTGCTGTAGCTGGATTTGCGCCACTGCTGGTCGGTGAGGTCCATGTTTCGTTTCACTCTCGGTCGTAATGGGTCGCCACAGACGCCAGGAACTCAAGGGAATCGGCAGGTCCCAGCGCCGCCGCAGCCAGCCTATCCGTCAGGTTCTGAAACGGGGCGGTGTCCTCTGGCGTGTCCAGGAACCCGGACGCCTGCTTGTGCTCCAAGTGCACGATCGCTGTTGTCTTGTCGAACTCCAACAGCGCGTACATACCGTAGATCGGGTAGCCGCCATAGGCGAACGGGATCACCTGCACGGACACGGCCGGCATCCGGGCCTTGTCGATGATGTGCCGGAGTTGCGCGGCCATGGTCTGTGCCCCGCCGAAGGGGCGGCGGAGGGCGGCCTCATCCATGATCACCCGATAGATCGGCGGTCGCTTGCGGGTCAACAGATTCTGTCTGCCCGCTCGGGCGGCGACCCGTGCGTCGGCGTCGCCGTCCGGGATATCGCCGCGTTCCATCACCGCACGCATGTATTCAGGTGTCTGCAACAAGCCGGGAACCAACAACGGCGCGAAGTGGGTGATTCGGGTGGCCTGGGATTCGAAGGTGATCAGGGCGGGCAGTTGCCGGGGCAGGTCGCCGCCGACCTCCCACCAGCCGGTCGCGTTGGCTTCCTTGGCCAGGCAGAGGACCCGCTGCCGTTCGACGCCGGAGACGTCGTAGACCACCAGGAGCGCGGACACCTCCTCCGGGCTGGACAGCCGCGAACCCTTCTCCACCCGGTTCAGGCTGGCCGCCGAGATGCCGACCCGGCTCGCGGCCTCCCGGGTGGTCAGCTTGGCCCGTGCGCGCAGATCGTCGGCCGTTGCCCGAACTCGACGAGCACGGCGAACTGGTCCCACTCAACGCCGACCAGGCCTTGGACATCGTCGCGGAGTGGGCGGCGAACTACCCGACCGGCCGTTTCGTCGTGGTGGGCATGGCCGAGGACGGCTGGGACGCGCAGGTGCTCGGCTGGGGGCTCGCCCAACCCGACCAGGTCCAGGTGCACCTGCCGGGGACCGGCGTCACCGGCAGCTTCAGCAGCGCGGAGCAGGTCATCCGGCTGCTGTCGCACACCGTCGACGCCCGCCTGATCTGGGTCGACGACGAACCCGTCCGCTGGGACGACGACGATTCACCGGAAGAAACAGCGCCGCCACCGGCCCTCGGTTAGCGCCACGACCCGATCGTCTGCCGTGCTGTTGGGACGACGGTTCACCGGGTGGATGGCGCCTGTCACCTGGCCACTGGTCAGCGCCGTTACCGCCGCACCCGATCGGCTGTCGGGCACCGACTGTTCGACCTCGCTACTCCCCGATGACTGGTGGCGCGGTGATCTGGTCGGTGCCGAAGATCGCCTCCGGGTCGTTCTCCTGCAGGAACGACGCCCGCGTGTGCTCGCTGTCCTCGCCGCCCTGGCCGCGACCACCACCCGCGCCCATGCCACCCATTCCCGCGCCGCCCACACCACCCGCACCACGGCCCGCCGCCGCCGCGGCGCCTCGTCCGCCGGGTCCATGCTCGCCCCCGGGCGCGCCGCCGGAACGACTACCCGGCCCGTGCTCAGCGCCCGCAGCCGCGCCGGGACGCCCACCGGGCCCGTACTCGCCCGGCCGCGCCCCTGGCCCGTACCCGCCGCCCGAACCGGTCCCACCGCCGAAGCCGCCCGCGCCGCCACGGCCACCCGGGTAGCCGCCTGCCAACGCCGGATCGGCGGGCACCAGCGGTACCAGCGGCGGCCTGCCGGTCCCCGGTGGGGTGGTCGGCGTCGTCGGGACGAAGTCGTTGGGGTTCGTGGTCTGCGGCCTGTCCGGCTGCGGCCTGTCCGTCGGCACGAAAGGCGGCTGGTCCGGCGGCAGAGGCGGGTTCGGCGGCGGTGTCCGCGGCTGGTCGCGGCTGTCCACGCCGGTCCCCGGGGGGTCGGTCGGGTCGCCAGTCCCCGGCGGGTTCGGCGGCAGGCCAGGCTTGTCCGGTCCGGTGACGGTGATGGCGCCACCCGGGTCGGTCAGCGAGGAGTAGTCCATCGGCAGCGCCTGCTCGTTGGCGGTGCTCTGGTCGTCGTACATCCCGTAGACCCGGATGTTGTGCTCGGAATCCTGCCGGTACCGCTCGATCTCGGACTCGGTGTCGGTACTCCAGGGCGTGATGTCGTCCAGGAAACCCGTCTCGGGCGGGCTCGGCGGCACCGGCAGCACACTCCCCGAGGCCGAGTCGAACCCATCGGCCTGGTCTCGCAGGAGGGCGTGGGTCCGTTCGAGATTGTCGGCCCCGACGATCGAGACGTCGGCGATCGGCTTGGCGGCACCGAAGGCGGCGGCCCCAGCCTGCCCCTGCCAACCCGCTTCGATCTTCTGCGCGATCCGGTTGATCAGCTTTGCCCGCTCGGCTTCGAGTCCCGCCTCGGCGTTCGCGATGTCGTAACCGGTCGCCAAACTCGACGTCCCGGCCCCACCCCGCAGCGCCTCGTAGATCTGGTGCGCGGACATCCCGCCACCGCCGCCACCCCCACTCTCGAACATGCTCAGCCCCCCGCCTTCATAGTTTTCACAGCCTCCGCCGCCACGAGCGCTGCCACACTGCATGGGTCGGCGGTGCCGACCTTGGATTGCGACTGCGCCAACAACACGCTGAAGGTCAGCTTGTCGGTGACTCCCACGGTCACTCCACAGTGGCCTTCAGGGCGTAGATCGACCACGTCGTAGGCGACTGCTGGCAGGCCTTCGATGCTCGGAAGTACCTCGAAATAGAGGAACTTTCCAGCTTTGTTCGCCTTGTAGACGGCGCTCAAGCCGCGCGAGACCCCGGTGGCCCAAACGATCTCGACGCGACCACGATCGTCGTTTCGCCAGATACAGGCCTTTCCAAGCGGGGAAGGACCTGGTGTGCCTGGCGACCTGACGTCTAGTTTCGCGGTCTGTGTCTGGGTGAAGACCAGGCACGGATCCTGCTCGAACTTGGTGGTCTGGATCGGATTCTGAACCTTCGGCGCGCCGTCGGAAGGCAGTTCCGCTGGGTTGTTGCTCGTCGTGGTGGGGGATTCCGGCGTGGACGACGGTCGTGTCGACACCGTTGGAGTGTCGCCGGGAATTGCCTGGCCGGGTTGGTCGGTTGTGCATCCGGTGAGTGTGGTCATGCCGAGCGCCGCGCACAGGATCGTGATGCCGATGTGGGGTCGCACAGTCAGATTCCCTCGTCGGTGGCCAAGACCGGCGGCGGACCGGACTCGCCCGCCGCAGTGATCTTGCGGACGTTCTGCCGGTCGACGCCGAGGTAGTCGTGCAGGGCGTCCTGGAACTTCTGTGCCTGGCTCAGCGCGTACGCACGCTTCTCGACGAGCGAGTCGAGGTACGCCCTACCAGCCGAATTGGCCACCGTGGCGTGCATCTCGCTCGCATACTCCTGTCCTGGGCCTTCGATCGTGGCAAGACCGCGTGAGGTACTCAGCGAGGTTTGGTAGCTCTCGGCGAGGTCGAGCCAGTCTTTGACGATGGCGCGGATTTCGTCCGGGGAGAAGTCGAACTTGCCGCCGTCGCCCGGCGACAGCGGTGGTGCGCCCATCGGTCCGCTGGCGACGATGTCGCCCAGTGCCGAGCCGATACTCTGAAACGCCGAAGTCACCGTGTCCCCAAAGTGTCCTGACTCCTGAGCTACGTAACCGAGGATACGACACCCGTGACAGCCCGTGTTGCCGTTTCACCCAAAGTCGGATCACGCCGCCCCTCGAACGTGCCCGGACGGCACC